>JADGOU010000132.1 GCA_017882835.1 Frankiaceae bacterium
CGTCGGCCGCAGGGCCGCTGGGCCACCGACGGCGACCTCGGCGAGCCGGGTGTGCAGCCAGTCGACGGTTGCGGTGTGCGCGGTCTCGAGCCGGTCGAGTACGTCGACCACCTCGGTGTCGCCGCTGGCCTCCGCCAGCGCCTTGGCCAGCAGGGTGCGGTCGAGCAGCTGGCGCTCGAGGGCCAGGTCGCCGAGCAGCGCCTCGGAGAAGCTCTGAGTCTGGTCAAGCTGAAGCTTGGCGAACGCCGACACGCGGTCGAGTGCCGTCCCGAGTACGTCCGGGACGCCGCCCAGCCGCTGAATCTGCTCGGTCAGCAGGGCGGCCCGCTCGTCGGCCTTGGCGGCGTTCTCCGCGAGCTCCCGGTTCGTCTCGTCGGACGCCGCCTGCGCGCGGCGCGCCTGCGCGATTGCGGCCTCGGTGTGCGTGAGCCGCAACAAAGTAGTCAGCTCAGTGCGCAGCAGAGCGCTGGAGTCGGGCATGGAGTAGGGCCTCCGGGTGCAGTGGATGGTTGCCGGTAATCCCCTGTGGGTTTAGACGGTAGCCTTCGCCGACTTCTTGGCAGTCGGCGCCTGGTCGGGGTTGGAGGAGTGACCCGGGAACAGCTTGAGCGAGGGGTCCACGACGCTGGCAGCGTTGTTGACAGCGGTGGCGGCCTCGCCAAACCCGACCGAGATGATGCGGACCTTGCCGGGGTACTCGGTGATGTCGCCGGCCGCGAACACCCCGGGGAGGTTGGTCTCCATCTTGGTGTCCACCTCGATCTGGCGCTTGTTGTGCTTGAGTCCCCAGGTCAGGATCGGGCCGAGCTGGGCGGTGAAGCCGAGGGCGGCCACGACCTGTTGGACCTCTAGCCGCTGCTTCTCCCCGGTCTTCTTCAGGGTCACCTCGACAGCCTTTATGCCGGCGTCGTCGCCATCCACCCCGGAGATCTCGGCGCTGGTGATGACGTTGACGCTGGAGGCCAGCATTTGCTGCACGGTGGCGTGGTGGGCGCGGAACTCATCCCGGCGGTGGATAAGGCTGACCGACCGGCAGATCGGTTCCAGGGCGAGCGCCCAGTCCACCGCGCTGTCGCCGCCACCGACAATGAGCGTGTCCTGGTCGGCCAGCTCTGCCGGCTTGGGCACGAAGTAGCGCAGCCCCCTGCCCTCGTACTCCTTGCCGACTGGGGTCGGTCGCGGGGTGAAGGTGCCGATGCCGCCGGTGATGATGACGACCTTGGCCAGCACCTCGGCGCCCTTGTGGCTGGTAACGGTGATCGTGCCGTCGTCGGACCGGACCAGGGTCTCCGCCCGGTGGCCGAGGATGTAGAGCGGGTTGAACGGCGCCGCCGCCTGTACGAGGTTGTCCACCAGGTCTTGGCCCTTGATCGCCGGCAAGCCGGCCACGTCAAAGATCATCTTTGCCGGGTACATCGCCGTGATCTGGCCGCCGGGCTCCTCCAGCGAGTCCATCATGGCGACAGACAGGCCCCGAAAACCAGCGTAGTAGGCGCAGTACAGGCCGGTCGGCCCGGCGCCGATGATCAGCATGTCGACGACGTGCCGGTCACCGCCGGAGCCGTTCATGTCGATCGCGGTCTGGTCTGAGGTCACGGCCGTCTCCCGGTCATCGGTTCGCTGGTCGAGTGGCTCGCTGGTCAGCGTTGCGTAGCGTAGGTGGTAAGTGCCTTCATGTACTGGCTGCGCTCGAAGGCGGACGGGTTCTCGGCGCCGCGCTGGCTGGCGCTACCGCGCAGCTGGTCCACGGACTCGTACTCCCGTTCCGTCATCCAGGCGACCAGCTCCCGCTCCAGGGCGGTGACGTGCCCGGGACCGTTGCGCAGCAAGGCCGCGGTCATCATGGCGACGTCGGCGCCGACGAGCAGCACCTTGGCCACGTCGGCGGAGGTGTGTACGCCGCTGGTAGCCGCCAGCGACGCGCGCACCTGGCCGTGCAGGATCGCGATCCAGCGCAGCGGCAGCCGGAGGTCCCGGGAGTCGCTGAGCTCGACCCGGGGCTCAACGCCGAGCGTCTCCAGGTTGAGGTCGGGCTGGTAGAAGCGGTTGAACAGCACCAACCCGTCCGCCCCCGCGCCGACCACCCGGTGGGCCATGTGCGCCATAGAGGAGAAGAACGGGCCGATCTTGACCGCCAACGGCACCCGCAGGGTCGCCCGGACCTCGGTAACGATGTCGATGCAGTCCTGCTCCACCTCGGCGCCGGTGCGGGCCGGGTCAGCTGCCACCCGGTAGATGTTGAGCTCGATCGCGTCCGCGCCGGCGTCCTCGAGCTGGCCGGCGTACCCGGTCCACCCGCCCGGTGAGCTGGCGTTGACGCTGGCGATCACCGGGACGGACAGCTTGGCTTTGGCGTCCTCGACGAGGCGCAGGTGGCCGTCCGGGCCGACGTCGTAGTCGGCGAGGTCGGGGAAGTAGTTCAGCGCCTCCGGGAAGGACTCCGCGCCGGCGTCGAGCACGCGGTCGACCTCGAGCGATGCGGCAATGATCTCTTCCTCGTACAGCGAGGGCAGGCAGACCGCTCCGATGCCGGCCTCCTCCAGCCGCTGCAGACTGTCGATCTCTCCGGTGAGCGGTCCGCAGGAGGCAACCAGCGGGGACCGCAGCTGCAAGCCGAGGTAGGTGGTGGTCAGGTCGGTCACTTCGTCTTCTCCTGCGGTGGCTGAGTGGGCATCGGGCCAGCGGCCGATTGCGGCGGGCCGGGACTCGCGGCAATCTCGTCCTCGTCGTCGACCAGCACCGGCTCCTGCGGGACGGTGCGCTCGAGACCGGCGAGCTGCTCGTAGTAGTGCCAGCGCTCGTCAACGTCGGCCTGCGCCATGTTCAGCAGTTGCTCGGAGAGCTCGGGCCGGCTGCGGGCCAGCATCGAGAACCGGCCCTCCTGCAGGGCGAACGCCCGTACCGGCATGGTTGGCTTCTTGGAGTCGAGCTTGAACGGGTGGCTGCCCTCTTCCGGGCTCGGGTGGAACCGGTAGAGCGGCCAGTAGCCGCTGGTGACGGCCTCTTTCTGGTGCGTCATCGACGTGGACATCTCGATGCCGTGGGCGATGCAGGTGCTGTAGGCGATGATGATCGACGGACCCGGCCAGGCTTCGGCCTCAGACAGTGCCCGCACCGTCTGCACCTCGTTGGCGCCGAGCGCGATCTGGGCGACGTAGACGTTGCCGTAGGCCTGGGCGATCGCACCGAGGTCCTTCTTCTGCGTCGTCTTGCCGGAGGCGGCGAACTTCGCCGATGCCCCCCGCTGGGTCGCCTTGGAGGCCTGGCCACCGGTGTTGGAGTAGACCTCGGTGTCGAGCACCAGGATGTTGACGTTGCGCCCGGAGCCCAGGATGTGGTCCAGGCCGCCGAAGCCGATGTCGTAGGCCCAGCCGTCACCGCCCACGATCCACACGCTCTTCTTGACCAGCTCGTCGGACAGGCTGGCGAGGTGCCGGATCGGCCCGGTGCTCGCGCCGCTGTACTGCGCGAGCCGCTCCTTGAGCTCGGCCACCCGAACGCGTTGCTCGCTGACCTGGGTGTCCGTGTCCTGGGGCGCGTCCAGGATGGACCGGGCCAGCTCTTCGCCGACCACTCCCGAGTGCTCTTCGAGCAACCGGCGGGCATCGGAGACGTGTCGCTCGTACCCCAGCCGCATGCCCAGGCCGAACTCGGCGTTGTCCTCGAACAGCGAGTTGGCCCACGCCGGGCCGCGGCCGTCGGCGTTCTGCGACCAGGGCGTGGTCGGCAGGTTGCCACCGTAGATGGACGTGCAGCCGGTGGCGTTGGCCACGACCAGCCGGTCACCGAAGAGCTGGGTGAGCAGCTTCAGGTACGGCGTCTCGCCACAGCCGGAGCAGGCGCCGGAGAACTCGAACAAGGGCTCGAGCAGCTGCGACCCCTTGACCGTGTCGTGGCGGACCAGGCTGCGGTCCACCTCGGGCAGGCCGAGGAAGAAGTCGTAGTGGGGCCGCTCGGCGTCGCGGTGGGAGATCGCCGGCTCCATGTTGATGGACTTGTGCCGGACCTCCTCCTTGCTGTGCGCCGGGCACATGTCGACGCAGATGCCGCAGCCGGTGCAGTCGTCGGGGGCGACCTGGACGGTCAGCTGCATGCCCGGCAGCGACCGGTCCTTGAAGGCCTTGGACTGGAAGCCCTCCGGAGCATTGTCCAGCTCCGCCGGATCGTAGATCTTCATCCGAATCGCGGTGTGCGGGCAGACGATCGCGCACTTGCCGCAGTCGATGCAGATGCTCGGGTCCCAGATCGGCATCTCCTGGGCGATGGCGCGCTTCTCCCAGCGCGCGGTACCGGTCGGGAAGGTGCCGTCCACAGGCAGCGCACTCACCGGCAGCAGGTCGCCTTCACCGGCGAGCAGCCGCTGGGTCACCCGAGTGACGAAGTCGGGGGCGTCGAAGCCGAGCAGCGGCAGCAGGTGCCGGTCTCCGGTCGTGTCGGCCGGCACGTCCACCCGCACCATCTCCGAGACGGCCCGATCGACGGCGGCGAAGTTGCGTTCGACGACTGTGCGGCCGCGCTTACCGTAGGCGTGCTCGATCGAGTCCTTGATCGCGGCGATGCCCTCTTCCCGCGGCAGCACGTTGGACAGCGCGAAGAAGCACGGCTGCATCACGGTGTTGATGCGGGTGCCCAGGCCGACCTCGCGGGCGACCCGGTAGGCGTCGATGACGTAGAACCCGAGCTTCTTGTCGATGATCTGCTGTTGCACCTCGACCGGCAGGTGCTCCCAGACCCGGTCGGCGCCGTACGCGCTGTTGAGCAAGAAGATGGCTCCCGGCTTGGCCAGGCCGAGCACCTTCGTCTTCTCCAGCAGTCCGAACTGATGGCAAGCCACGAAGTCCGCCTGCTCGATCAGGTACGTCGAGCGGATGGGGTCCGAGCCGAAACGCAGGTGCGAGGTGGTGACCGAGCCGGACTTGTTGGAGTCGTAGACGAAGTAGCCTTGGGCATAGCGGCCGGCGCGTTCGCCGATGATTCCGACTGACTGCTTGTTGGCGCCCACGGTGCCATCAGCGCCGAGGCCGTAGAAGACCGCCTGCACCGCCCGGCTCGGCGCTGTGAACTCCGGATCGGGGTCGATGCTGGAGTGCGAGACGTCGTCGATGATGCCGACGGTGGTGTGCCGGCGGGGCTTGGGACGACGGAGTTCGTCGTACAGGCCCTTGACCATGGACGGGGTGAACTCCTTGGAGGACAACCCGTAGCGGGCAGCGGTGACCAGCCGGTCGGTGACGCCGGCCTCGAACAGCGCGGTCACGACGTCGAGGTAGAGGGGGTCGCCGGGCGCGCCCGGCTCCTTGCAGCGGTCCAGGACGGTGATGCGCTTGGCCGTCTCCGGCAGCGCGGCCAGCAGCTCGGCCGCCGGGAACGGCCGGTAGAGGCGCACCTTGAGTACGCCGACCTTCTCGCCGCGGCGGACCAGCTCGTCCACGGTTTCCTCGACCGCACCCACCCCGGAGCCCATCAGCACGAGCACCCGCTCGGCGTCGGGCGCCCCGACGTACTCAACGAGGGAGTAGCGGCGGCCGACCCGCTCGGCCAGCTCGTCGAAGGCGGCCTGCACGATGCCGGGGACGGCCTCGTGGAACGGAGTGCTGGCCTCGCGGGCCTGAAAGAACACGTCTGGGTTCTGGGCGGAGCCGCGCAGCACCGGGCGGTCCGGGGACAGCCCGCGCAGCCGGTGGGCCAGCACGTCGTCCTCACGGATCAGCGCCCGGAGGTCAGCGCTGTCCAGCAGCTCGATCTTGTCGATCTCGTGCGACGTGCGGAACCCGTCGAAGAAGTGCATGAACGGCACCCGGGAACGCAGCGTGGCCGCGTGCGAGACCAGCGAGAAGTCGTGCGCCTCCTGGACCGAGCTGGCGCAGAGCATCGCCCAGCCGGTGGATCGGGCGGACATGACGTCGCTGTGGTCGCCGAAGATGGACAGGGCGTGGGTGGCGATGGTGCGGGCTGCCACGTGCAGCACGACGGGCGAGAGCTCGCCGGCCAGCTTGAACATGTTTGGGATCATCAGCAGCAGGCCCTGCGACGCCGTGAACGTCGTCGCCAGCGCGCCCTTCTGGACGGCGCCGTGCATGGCGCCGGCCGCGCCGGCCTCGGATTGCATCTCGATGACCTCAGGCACCGAACCCCACAGGTTCGTGCGGCCCTCGGCGGTCCAAGCGTCGGAGTACTCACCCATCGGGGTTGCCGGGGTGATGGGATATACCGCGATGACCTCGCTGAGCGCGTGTGCGACACGCGCCGCGGCTTCGTTGCCGTCCATGCAGGCCCAGGAGCGTTCCATACAATGCCTCCGCTATAGAAGGGCAGCACGCGGGTCGGCTGCACCTTCACGCTGACCGTAAGGGCCGCCCACAACCGGACCCAAGAGAAGATGGTCCTGAATGCCCGAATGACCTTAGCGTCCACGGACGTGGTGTACGGGCGGCGAGCCTGCCGTGACGTAGCGTACCTCCGCGTCATCCTCAACAGGTCTTGGATGGAGATCATGTAGAGGAGGACGCGGAGGTCGACGCAACGATGGTTGCCGGTCCGGACTGGCTGCGCAAGCAGTTGGAGAAGGCGTCGCCGGGCTTACCGCGCGAGCCGGACTTGCTGCGCGAGATGGTCGCGACGTTTCGTCGCGGCGGTGGGCAACCGGCACCGGCCCGCGGACCTCAGCGCTGACTGCCTACCCTGTGCTGCGACGGGAAAGAGAGTCGCCGATGCTCGCGCGCACTGCCATGACCGGCCCGCCGTCGTGACCGAACCGAGCGGCCCGCCGACTGCCCGGCCCGGGCTGCCGCCCGAGCTCGACCCGCGCCGGCGGGCGGCGCGCGCAGTCCGGGCGGCGCGGCGGCCGGCGCAAGCCCCGCCGCGGCCGGCGCAAGGGCCACAAGTGCCGCCGCAGGGGCCGCAGCGGCCGGCGAGCGCACCCCTGAGGTCGGCGCCGAACCGGCACGGCCCAAGCCGCTGGCCGCGCGCCGTGCGGGCCGCGGTCGGACTGATCGTGTTCGCCGCGGTCGCCGGCATTGCCGTCGGTCTACTCATCGCGCTGCTGGCACCGGGCGGCATCATTAAGCCCCGACCACGGTCCACGCCGGGCGTGGCGGCACCGCGGGCACCCAGCTCCGCCGCACCGGGATCGCCGTCGCCATCGCCATCGCCATCGGTGCCCGCGGCCGGCTCGGTGCTGCCGATCGCCGCCGTCACGATCGTCGACCGCAAGGGGGACGAAGCCGGCCGCCAGGCATCGGCGCCGCTGAGTCACGACGGCGATCCGCAGACCGCGTGGACGACCCAGAGCTACGCCACCAGCGACTTCGGTGGGCTGAAGGCCGGGGTTGGGCTGCTCATCGACCTGGGCCAACGTAGTGCGGTCGGCACGGTCCGCGCCCGGCTGACCGCGGCCGGCGCCGCGGTGGATCTGCGGGCTGCGGACGACCCCACCGCCGATCCGGAATCCCTGCCCGTGCTGGCCGCTGCACCGGCCGCGGGCACGGACGTGCTGCTCACGCTCCCTCGCGGCACCATGGCCCGCTACGTGCTCGTCTGGTTGACCAAGTTGCCGGCGGACGGGTCTGGCTACGGGGTCGGCGTGGCGGAGCTGGGGGTGACCTTGTAGGCCGGTGGGGTGTAGGCCGGTGGGGGTCTAGAAGCCGGTGGGGGTCTAGAACCCGGTGGGGGTCTAGAACTTGGGGGACCGCCGGTACGGCAAACTGTTCCAGGGCAAGTCCGGGGCGCCATCGCCACCGCGGCGGCGCAAACCTGCGTGGGCTGGAGGATCGGATGGACGGGCG
>JADGOU010000133.1 GCA_017882835.1 Frankiaceae bacterium
GCACGCGGGCTGAGCTGTTCTGGGCGGAGTCCGCAATCGCCGTCACCAGCGCGGTCCTCATTCTCCTTTGGCGGCGCCGTAAGTTCGTGGAGGTCGGGCAGAGGTCGGGCGGCCTCCGTGATCGGCGCTTGTTCGTGGCCGTCGATGCGGGCGATGGAGGTCGTCGAGGTCGGTGGCGGTGAACCTCCAGTCGAAGGCGGTCGCGGTGGCGTTGTCGCGCCGCTCGAAGGCGGCCAGACGGGCCTCGATTGCGCACGTGGGCAGCGACTAAGGATTGGCTGTCCGCGGTGCCCCCCGTGGTGATCGTGTTGCGACTGGTGTCCGCGACACGCCGTCCGACCGTGCACTGAGCGCACCACGATCGCGACGGCAGGCCCGCGACGGAAGGAGCGCGACGAACTTCCGGGCGGCAGCCAGTCACCCCCACGAACTTCCGGTGGCGACCACTTTGGCGGCACCCCGACAGGCCGGATGGCGGAGATCGAGCGTCTCGCGCGAGTTTCATCGTGTCGGACAGCCGCGGAACTACCTGCTCGGCCCCGAAGCCCATCGCCGATGTCTCCGGTGATCGCGTGCTCGGCCCGCCGCTGCCAGCCGCAACGCCCGGCCAGGCAGCACGTCACAACTTCGTGAACCCACTACCGCCGCTGAGCGCACGGAGGGAACACCGCGGTCACCGAGAGGACCCTGCGTCGTGCCCGAGGCTTGCGTGACCTGTGCAAGTAGGGCGCTAGGGGCGGACGGCCCCTTGGTAGTCGGCGCGAAACGCCGGAGCCACTCGCACCACGTCACCGGTGTGCGGCGCATGGATCATCTGGCCGTTGCCGACGTAGATGCCCATGTGGTGCAGGTCACCGCCGTAGAACACCAGGTCGCCGGGTCGCTCCTGCCCGCGTGGCACCCGCTGACCGGTGCTCCACTGGGCGCCGGTGTAGTGCGGCAGCGCTCGACCGGCCTGGCCCCAGACGAACTGCGTCAGCCCAGAGCAGTCGAAGGCACCGGGGCCGGCGGCCCCCCACCGGTATGGCTTGCCCAGTTGCGCGTACGCCGCCGCAACCGCCGTACCCGCGGAGCCGGTCGGTGCCGACGCATCGCCGGGCTGCGGTGGGCTAGCCGCCGACCCCGGCCGGCCACCGGCGGCCGCTGCTTGCTCCGCCCTGTCCTGGGCCGCGGCCAGCGCAGCCAGCTGGTCGTCTTGGAGCTGGGCGAGCAGCTGCTGCTGTTGCCGCCAAGTCGCTTCCACCTCGGCCTTCTTGGCGGCCAGGTCGGCGTCCAACCGACGCGCCGAGGCCAGCTCGCCCGCCACCGCGGTCTCCGCCAAGGACAGCTCGCGCTCCGCGGTATGGGCCGCCGCCACCTGGTTGCCTTCGTCGTGCCCCAGCCGGGCCAGCGAGTCGGCCCGGTCCAGCACGATCTTCGGGTTGTCCGTGGTCACCAGGTTCAGCAACTGCTCGCTCGCGCCGACCCGGTAGGCCGCCGCGATGGTGCGGTTTAGCTGCGCCTGCGTGGCCTGTCGTCGCTGCCGGGCACCCTCGACCTGACTGCCAGCCGCCTCAAGCCGGCGCTGCGTCTCCTCCAGCGCCAGGTGCGCCCCGTTGTAGGCCTCGGTCGCCTGCTCGGCTTGGGTCTCCAGCGCCACAATCTGCGCCGCCACCTGGTCAGGACTGAGCGGCGGATCCGCAGCGGCTATCCCAGCAGGCGGGCCGACGAGGACGGCCGCGCTGATCAGTACGGCGACAAGAGGTCGTTTCGGGCATGCCGGAAACCGGGTGGTCGCCACGACGGTGGCACTCCGTTCTTCCCTCGACCGCCGACCAGGTGAGCTGACGGGTTCGGGCTGGAAGAGCGCCCTACCGCGCCCGCAAGAAGCAGCGCGGATTCACCCCACGTGCGTGGGTCCCCGGCTCTGGGCAGACGCCAGCGGCAACTCGCTGCGCTCTGCCAACAGATTTGGCGGTGGCCGTCCGCGGCCCCCCCGATAGAGGACCAAGTGGCGAACCAGCCGCTGGCAGGCTATGCGTCCGCCTGCAACCGGGGCAAATCCCCCGTCCACAGCGGACCCTCAGGGACTGGTTATCCACCTAGTTGGCCGGGCAGTTCCCGGCCGACCGGTCACCGGCCACACTGCGTCGCCGCTCAGCCGGTGGCTCGGTCGGGAAGGGGTTGCAGCCGTAGCCGCGGCACCAGCCCGCTGTCGGCCAGCAGATCCAGGGCGCGGCGCTCGCTCTGGTCTATCTCGACGCCTGCCGGTGGCGCGCCGAGCATCACCGTGACGACGCAGTCGCCGCACGCCGGACCTTGCACCGCGCAGCGGTCGCAGTCGATCAGCATCGGACACCTCCTGAAGTTCCGCCCGGGCCGACGTAGCTCGCCGACGCCCCCGCACGCTAGGAGTGCAGTCCGACACTTTTCGGCGAGCCGGCTGGTCAGCCGGCGAACAGGCCCCGCTCCAGCCGACGCAACAACGCCGTGGCGGCCAACGGCCGGGCGCCCCGGCGTCGTACCCCATCGGCGACCTCCCGGTCCGAGGAGACGACGACGATGGGACGGCCGGAGGGCTCCGCGCCCACCAGCCGACGGATGAGGTCATCCGCGCTGTCCCCGGTGCCGCTGAACAACAGCCGCACCCCCCGCGGCGCAGCCACCGCGAGCGGCGTCGGTCGATCGATCCCGTCGAAGACGCAGGTCACCTCGGCACTGCTCTGAGCGGCGATGGCGGCCAGCCCGGCGAGCAGCCTGGCCCGCTGCGTCTCCAGCGGCAGCGAGCCGTAGCCGGTCTTGGTGACGTTGTAACCGTCCACGACCAGATGAACGCCCGGTACGCCGAGCAGCAGGTCGAGCAACTGCGGGTCGTCGTCGGCCAGCCCGCGGGTCGGCAGTACGGCCAGGGCATCCCCGGCGCGGACCGCCTCGGCCGCAACAGCGGCGACGACGCCGTCGGCCGGCCGCTCCGTCGACGGCGGTAAGGCCAGTTCACGGCGCAGCCCGGCGGTTGCGTCGATGACGGTATCGAGCAGGATCCGCAGCCGGGCGTCATCGACGCTGCGACCCTCTCGGGCAACCCGGCGACCGACCTCGACCGCTGCCTCGGCGTCCCCAAGCCGGCGCCGCAGCCGACGAGACTCCGCCTCCGCCGTCGCCACGGCCACGGCCGCCGCCGCCCGCTCAGCGGCCATCGAAGCCACTGCCTGCTGCAGGCTGCTGTCCGCCTGCCGGGCGCGGTCGCGCGCTTCGCGGAGCTGCCGGCGCAGGTCGTCGTTGTCGGAGCGCAAGGCCGCAATGTCGGTGCGCAGCCGCTCCGCCTCGACCTTGGCCGCGGCTCGGGCATCGTCGCGCTCCTGGCGCAAGACCACCACCGCCCGGTCCCGGGCGGCGTTGCCGGCGGCGTCGGCATGCTGGGCAAGGTCAGCGGCAGCCTGCTCGACATAGGCCACCCACCCCGGCGGCCGGAGCAGATAGGCCGCGGCCGCAACGTCCTCGGGCGGCGCAGCCGGAATCGGCCGGCCTTCCTCCACCGCGGTCGCTACGTCCGGCAGCGCGGTCCGCACCTCGGCAGCCGCCTGCGCCCGGAAGTCCTCGTCGGTCTCCAGGGCAGCTGCCAGCGGTGCGGCGGCCAGACGAGCGCGCTTCGTCGGCGTGAACCGGGCGAACGGCGCCAGCGCGGTCGGTCGCTCCTCGGCCGGCATCCGGCCCAGCACGTCCGCCGCCAAGGCGATCACTCGGGTGCGGACGGGCTCCGGCAACGCCGGCGCGACCGGCACGACCGGCACGACCGGCGCGCCCGGCGCGACGGGCTCCGCTGGCGCGACCGCATCCGCGGGATCGACCGGCTCCGCTGGCGCGACCGCATCCGCGGGATCGACCGGCTCCGCGGGCTGACCCGGCTCGGTCATACCACCCCTTCGGCCCGCAGTCCGGCCACCTGCGCCGGCGTACGACCGATCTCAGCCAACACCGCCTCGGTATCCGCGCCGAGCGCCGACGGTGGTCCGCCGACCCGGCCCGGCGTCGCGGACAGCCGCGGTACGACGCCGAGGACCGGAAACGCCGAACCGTCGGACAAGGTCGTCTCCACCACCATCCCCCGGGCGCGGGCGTTGGGGTCGGCAAACGCCTCGGCCAGGTCGGCGACGGGCGCGACGCAGGCATCCACCCCGTCGAACGCAGCCAACCATTCGTCCCTGGTGCGGCTCACGAAGGTTGTCGTCAACCGTTGGCGCAGCTCGTACTGCCGCGCTGCGTCGGTATGCAGGTCCATCAGCTCCGGCACCCCGAGCACCTCGAGCAGCGCGGCGAAGAACTGCGGCTCCAGTGCCCCGACGGCCACCGCCCGGCCGTCCGCGCAGGTGTAGACGCCGTAGCAGGCCCAACCGCCGTTCAGCCACCCCCGGCCGGGCTGCGGCGGCACCCCACTGGCGGCAAACGCGCCGGCGTGGATGGACAGCGCCGAGAGCACGCCGTCGGTCATCGACACGTCACAGAACTGGCCCTCGCCGGTGGCCTGGCACACCCGCAACGCCACCAGGATCGCCACCAGCGCCTGCAGTCCACCGCCCGCGATGTCGCCGATCTGCAGCCCCGGCGGCCAGGGGCCGCCTTGCGCCGTACCGGAGAACGACAGCGCGCCGGCGTAGCCGAGGTAGTCGATGTCGTGGCCGGCCTTGTCGACGTACGGACCGGTGGCGCCGTACCCGCTGATGGCGGCATAGACCAGCCGTCGGTTGACGGTGCGCAGCGCGGCGTAGCCGACGCCGAGTCGGTCCAGGACCCCCGGGCGAAAGGACTCCACCAACACGTCGGCCGCGCCAGCCAGCTCGCGCAAGATGTCTGCCCCGGCGGTGGACTTCAGGTTGAGGGTGACCGACCGCTTGCCGCGGTTGAGGGCCAGATGCGGGCCACTCTCTCCGGTCGAGGCGTACGGCGACGACCAGCGCACGTAGTCCCCGCGACCCGGCTCTTCGATCTTCACCACGTCGGCACCGAGGTCGGCCAGCACGAGGGTGCAGTAGCCGCCCGGCAGCAGCCGGGACAGGTCCAGCACCCGGAGGCCGGCCAGCGGCAGCGTCACGGCTCCTCCGGCGCACCAGCCGGATGCGGCCGTGGCTCGACGACGACCGAGTCGACCGACCCACACCAGCGACAGGTGACGCGCTCGACCGTCTCGTCCAGGACTTCGCGCTCCTCCACCACTGCGGCGCCGGCCAGGTCGACGTGCACGTACTCCCGGGCACGGGTGGCCCGGACCACGTCGAACCGGGTCAGGTTGCCGCACAGCGGGCATCGCCAGCGGCTGTCGTCGTCGGGTAGTGGTACGGGCACGAGCGGCTCCTGGTTGTGTCGGGTCCCTATCCTGCATCCGCCGATCCGGGTCCCGACCCGAGATCGTATCGACGCTCGGCGCGTCCGCCGAAACTGTCGGAGGTCGCCCCTAACGTCGCGGTCATGAGCATCCTCGCCCCGGCCGCGCAGACCGCGGCACGACCGCCGGTGCAGGGCAGCTTCGACGAGCTGGGCACCCCGCTGCGGGAAGTGACCTTCGTTGTGGTCGACCTGGAGACCACCGGCGGCTCCGCGGCCGACTGCGCAATCACGGAGATCGGTGCCGTGAAGGTCCGCGGCGGCGACGTGCTCGGCACCTTCGCCACGCTGGTAAACCCGGGCGCGGGCATCCCGGCGTTCATCGCCGTGCTCACCGGTATCACCGATGGCATGGTGGCGACCGCACCGCAGGTGGCGACGGTGCTGCCGGCCTTCTTGGAGTTCGCCCGCGGTGCGGTGCTGGTCGCCCACAACGCGCCGTTTGATCTGAGCTTCCTGCGCGCCGCCTGCGAACAGACCGGCACCGAGTGGCCACGTTTCGACTCCGTGGACACCGCCCGGCTGGCCCGCCGCGTGCTCACCCGGGACGAGGCGCCGGACTGCCGGCTGGCGACGCTTTCCCGGCTGTTCGCCACCACCGTGCAGCCGTGTCACCGGGCGCTCGCCGACGCCCAGGCCACCGTCGAGGTGCTGCACGCGCTGCTGGCCCGCGTCGGTGGTCTCGGCGTCCACTCGCTGGAGGAGCTGCGGACGTTCTCCGTCGAGGTCAGCCCGGAGCAGCGGCGCAAGCGTCATCTCGCCGAGCCGCTGCCGCACCGCCCGGGTGTGTACCTCTTCCGGGACGCGCAAGGTCGGGTGCTCTACGTCGGCATGTCCGCCGACCTGCGCACTCGGGTCCGACGCTACTTCGTCGCCTCCGAGCCCCGCACTCGGATGGCCGAGATGGTCGGCCTAGCCGAGCGAGTGGACCACTACGTCTGCGCCCACGGCCTGGAAGCGGAGGTGCGTGAGCTCCGGTTGATCGCCGAACACAAGCCCCGCTACAACCGCCGGTCCCGCTGGCCGGAGCGGGTCAGCTACCTCAAGGTCACGGCCGAGCCGTTCCCGCGGCTGTCCCGGGTCCGGCAGGTGCTGGCCGACGGGGCCACCTATCTCGGGCCGTTCTCCGCCGCCGCGGCTGCCGAACAGGCGCTCGAGGCGCTGCAGGCGGCGGTGCCGTTACGGCAGTGCACCGCCCGGCTCTCCGTACGCCGCCGGACCGCCGCCTGCGTGCTGGCGGAGATCGGCCGGTGCGGGGCGCCCTGCGACGGCCGCCAAGACGTCGCCAGCTACGCCCAGCTCGTGGCCACCGTTCGCACGGCCATCAGCCTGGACCCGCGGGCCGTCGTCGCGACGCTGCAAGAGCGGATTCAGACGCTGGCCGCGACGCAGCGGTTCGAGGACGCGGCCACCCAGCGCGACCGGGTCGGCGCCTTCCTGCGCGCCGCCGCACGACTACAGCGACTCTCCGCGCTGGCGGCGTGCCGGCAGTTGGTGGGCGCCCGGCCCCGCGAGCGCGGCGGCTGGGAGATCGCGGTGATCCGGCACGGCCGGTTGGTCAACGCCGGCGCAACGCCGCCGGCGGCGGTTGCCCGGCCCTACATCGACGCGCTGATGGCCACGGCCGAGGTGGTCGAACCGGGGCCGGGACCCACGCCGTGTGCCAGTGCTGAGGAAATGGAGTGCGTGCTGCGCTGGCTGGTGTCGCCGGGCGCCCGGCTCGTCGAGCTGGACGGGACCTGGTGCTCCCCGGCGTACGGCGCCGAAAGCCTGCGCCACTTCTCGGACGCTGCCGATGCCGCGCGGGCGGCCGTGAATTCGCTCGAGGACCAACGCAGCCTTCGGCCGGTGCACCAGCCGGCGCGCGCGGCCAGGAGCCGGTCGCCCACTAGGCTCGACGCAGCGTCATCCGCCGGTCTGAGGAGCAGCTGGTGATCACCGCGATCGTCATGGTCAACGCCGTTGTCGACCGGATCCCCGAGGTAGCTGAGGCGATCGCCGACCTCGCCGGGGTCAGCGAGGTCTACTCGGTCGCCGGTTCGGTAGACTTGGTGGCCATGGTGCGGGTCGCCCGCCACGAGGAGCTCGCCGATGTGATTGCCGGCCGGCTCAACAAGGTGCCGGGGGTGACGTCGACCGAGACTCACATCGCCTTCCGGGCGTACTCACGGCATGACCTGGAGGCGGCGTTCGCCATCGGCTTCGATGACGCGGACTGAGGCCCTTTTCTCGGGTCGAGGGCCGCGGACTCGCCAGCCCGAAGGACCGGCAAGGCCGCGGGCAGGCCCGATTGGTCAGCCAGCTGGCCCATCCGAGCGCTCGACGCGAGAGCGCTCGGCCTC
>JADGOU010000134.1 GCA_017882835.1 Frankiaceae bacterium
TCCAGGTCGGCGCGGCGGTCCCGCCGCCCGAGTCGCCCCAGGGCATCGCCGTCCCGACTGACCGCGTCGGCAACGGCGCGGGTGAGGTCGGCGGGGTCGGACCGAGCCGGTCGGCCATGCGCAGCACCTGCCGGCCGATCTGGTCCGGCGGGAGCGTGGCGATGAGTCCGGCGGCGTCGCGGGCGGCGCCGAGCTGCCCTTCGACCCAGTGCAGCCGGTCGGTCCAGCGGACCAGCCGCTCGTCGACGACGAGGTCGGCGAGCGGCGTGGTGGCGGCGTCCAGGGTGGCGCGCAGTGCCGCCGGTCCGCGGTGCTGGGCGACGGCGGCGGGGTCCTGACCTTCGGGCAGGGTGGCGGTGGTGGGCCAGGCCCAGGTGGCGGCCAGCAGCTGGTAGGCGCGCGGCGCGGCCTAGCGGCCGCCGGGGTCGTGGTCGAACGCGGCCACGATTCCCCGCTCGGCCAGCGGGCCGGCGTGTGTCGAGCAGTCCCGGCGATCGGCTCAACGCCACGTTCGAGCTGGCCGTCGCCGACACCAGGGGCGGGGCGCCCGCGGTCGTGCCCGACTCCCCGGGCGTGTTCGCCGGCATGCTCCCGGTCTGGTCCGGCGACCGGCTGTTGTTCCTGCGCGGGCGGCCACCGGCAGTGGCGGGTGCCTACTGGCCCGATCGCCGGGCGGTGGATTACGGCACCGTCGACGTGTCGGCGTACGACGGGATCGCTGGGGCCATGGGACCTCGCCGCTACCGGGCGCCGCGGGCCTGGGTAAGCGCTCAGCTACTGCCGGCGAGGCACCGGGGTAACTGCCGAAGCCTGGCATGCAGACCCGATAACGCGGTGGCGGGACCCGCTGGCCGGTCAGCCGTCGGCGGACCCCGCCAGCACGGAGAACGGCGCCCCCGCGGGATCGGTGACCACGGCGAACCGCATGCGGCCGGACTCGATGTCCTGCCCCGGAACCACGACGGCGCCGCCCAGCTCGCTGACCCGGGTCGTCGAGGCGTCGACGTCGGCGACCGCGAAGTACACCATCCAGTACGGCGGCACCTCGGCGGGCATGTCCGCCGGCTTGGCCATCAGGCCGCCGATGGAGCGGCCGCCCAGCTGCCACTCGGTGTACGCCGCGGGGCTCGACTCTCCCTGCGGGCTCGCCTCCCAGCCGAAGACCGCCCGGTAGAACGCAACGGCGCCTGGGACGTCTGTAGTGATCAGTTCGTTCCAGCACATAGCGCCCGGCTCGTCGCGGATGCCCGCGCCGCGGTGCGTCCCGGGCTGCCACACTCCGAAGGCGGCTCCGGCCGGGTCGGCGAACACCGCCATCCGCCCGGAGTCCATAACCTCCATCGGCGGCACCAGAGTCGTCCCGCCGTTCGCGGTCACGGCGGCGGCGGTCGCGTCGGCGTCGTCGACGTTGATGTAGGTCGACCACACCGGCGGTCCCGGATTCTGCTGCGGCCCGAGACCGGCCACCATCCGGCCGCGGAGGTAGCACATGGCGTAGCCGCCTGCTTCCGGCGGTCCCGGTTGCACGTCCCAGCCGAACAGCGCGGAGTAGAACTCGCCCGCCGCGGCCGGGTCCGGCGTACCCAGGTCGACCCAGGACGGCACGCCGTGTTCGTAGGTGTCGATGTCCATCTGTCCTCCAACGTCCCGGCTGTACGTCCGGGCTCTGTGTCGGCTAAAACCGCTAGAACACCACCAGGCTGCGCGCGCCCACGCCGGCCTCCATCTCGGCGAAGGCGCTGTCGACATCATCGAGGCCGATCCGCCGCGTGATCAGCGCCCCGAGGTCCAGGCCGCCGGAGCGCACCTGCTCCAACAGCATCGGGACGTCGCGGTCGGGGTCCATCGAGCCGTAGACGCAGCCGGAGATCGTGCGGGCGTAGTAGAACAGCTCCAGCGCGCTGAAGCTCACCAGGTCGTCCTTGCCGCCGATGCCGACCACAGTCAGGTGCCCGCCGCGGCGGGCCATGGACCAGCAGGTGCGGATGGTCGCCGCCGTACCGACGCAGTCGAAGACATGGTCGGCCCCGCGCCCGCCGGTGCGGGCCCGGATCTCTTGGACGAGGTCGGGCCCGCTGACCAGCGTCTCGTCGGCGCCGCAGGTCCGGGCCAACGCCAGCTTCTCAGTCGAGCGGTCGGCTGCGATGATTGGGGTCGCGCCGGCGATCCGGGCGCCCTGCACCACCGAGAGCCCAACGCCGCCGAGCCCCAGTACCGCGACGGACTCCCCGCGCCGCACGCCGGCAGTGTTGAGCACTGCCCCTACGCCCGTCATCACCGCGCACCCGAGCAACGCGGCGTGCTCCAGCGGTACGTCGTCCGGCAGCGGCAGCACGGCCATCGCCGGCAGCACGGTCTCGGTGGCGAAGGCGCCGGTGGACAGGCCCGGGTAGAGCGCGGTGCCGTCGGCGGCGGTGGCGTAGGGCCGGGTCGATCGGTCCGCCGCGCGTTCGCACAGGTGCGGTTCGCCGACCGTGCAGAACCAGCACTCCCGACACGGCGGCGCCCAGCACAGCACCACCCGGTCGCCGGGTGCGACGCCGATCACGCCCTCGCCCACGTCGACCACCGTGCCGGCGCCCTCGTGCCCGAGCACCGTGGGCAGCGACTGGCGCAGCCGACCGAAGGCCAGCGACAGGTCGGAGTGGCAGACCCCGGTTGCGGCCAGCCGGACCCGCACCTGCCCCGGTCCCGGTCCGGCGATATCGATGTCCTCCAGGCGCATCGGCTCGCCGGCCGCGCGCAGCACGGCGGCTTGGACCACGGCCGTCTCCTTCGCCTCCACCTCGCACCGTCGGCCGGGTGGCCGGCGACGGAGCCGCAGCCTAACGTCGGGGCGGTGCAGCCGAACCATGCAACCCAGGCCGACACCCAGGCCGACACCCAGGCCGACGCCCAGGCCGACGCCCAGGCCGACGCCGCCTTCGTCGCCGCCTGGCTGACCGATGCCACGGCCGTCACCGTGCTGACCGGGGCCGGGATCTCCACCGAGTCCGGGATCCCGGACTTCCGCGGCCCGCAGGGGTTGTGGACTCGCGACCCGGCGGCGCAGCGGCTGTCGTCGTTGCCCGACTACGTCGCCGAGCCGCAGCTGCGGCGCCGAGCCTGGCAAAGCCGCCGGCAGCATCCGGCCTGGAGCGCCGAACCGAACGCTGGCCACCAGGCCCTGGTCACCTTGGAGCGCTCCGGCCGGCTGCGCGGACTGCTCACCCAGAACATCGATGGGCTGCACCAGCGGGCCGGTTCGGCGCCGACGACCGTGATCGAGCTGCACGGGACCATCTGGGAGGTCGAGTGCCTCGGCTGCGGCGACCGGCAGCCGATGACGACCGCGCTGGCACGGGTGGACGACGGCGAGGATGACCCGGCCTGCCTGCGGTGCGGCGGGATCCTGAAGTCGGCCACCGTGTCCTTCGGTCAACCGCTGGACCCCGACGTCATCCGGGCGGCGGAGCGCGCGGCGCGGGAGTGCGACCTCTTCCTGGCGGTCGGGACGTCGCTGACCGTCTTCCCGGCGGCGGCGTTGCCCCGGGTGGCGGTCGGCAACGGCGCCCGACTGGTGATCGTCAACGCCGAGCCGACGTCGTACGACGGGATCGCCAACGCCGTGCTGCGCGAGCCGATTGGCGGGGTGCTGCCGCGTCTGGTGGCCGGGCTGCGGTAGAACTGCCCGGGTGAGCGGCGCGTGATCGACCAGCAGCGAGTCCTGCGACTGCGCGAGGTGACGGTCCGCCGGGACGGTGCCACTCTGCTCGCCGACGTGGACTGGACGGTAGAGGCCGGGCAGCGCTGGGTCATCCTGGGCCCGAACGGCGCCGGCAAGACCACGTTGCTGCAGGTGGCCGGCGCGCAGCTGTTTCCCACCAGCGGCACGGCGCAGATCCTCGGCGAGACCCTCGGCCGGGTCGACGTCTTCGAGCTGCGGCCGAGGATCGGGCTGACCAGCGCCGCGCTGGCCCAGCTGCTGCCGGAGAACGAGCGGGTGCTCGACGTGGTGGTCACTGCGGCGTACGCCGTGCTCGGTCGTTGGCGGGAGAGCTACGACGCCGCCGACGAGCAACGGGCGGCCGGGCTGCTCAACCAGCTCGGGTGCGCCGGTCTGGCCGACCGGCGGTTCGGCACGCTGTCCGAGGGCGAACGCAAACGGGTGCAGATCGCCCGGGCGCTGATGACCGACCCAGAGCTACTGCTGCTCGACGAGCCCGCGGCCGGGCTGGATCTGGGCGGCCGGGAGGACCTGCTGCGCCGGCTGACCCGGTTGGCCGCGGACCCGGATGCACCGGCCATGGCCCTGGTCACCCACCACGTCGAGGAGATCCCGCCCGGCTGCACTCATGCGCTGCTGCTGCGGTCCGGGCAGGTCGTGGCGGCGGGGACGCTGGCCGCCGTCCTGACCGCACCGGCGCTCTCGGAGTGCTTCGGGCTGCGGCTGCGCCTGGACGAGGCCGACGGTCGGTACGCTGCCCGAGCCGCGGCGGCGGTCTGAGGCGAGGGCTCAGGCGCGCAGAGCGGCCCGGCTCGCGGACTCGGCGGCCCGCGCCGCCCGGGTGAGCAGCACGCCGCGCTCGAACAGCGCCTCCGCCTCGGCCGCGTCCCGGTGGGCGGCCCGGGCGTGCACGTCCCGCCCGGCGGTGTCCAGGTGCAGGGTCGCCAGCCGCAGCCGTCGCTGCCACGGTCCCTGCACCAGCCGCAGGCTCTGGACCTTTTCGTTCGGCACCACGTCGGTCACCCGTCGCAGCCGGCCGAACGTGGTGACCGCGTGCCGGTCGTCCCAGGCCACGCCCAGGTGCGGGAAGAGCAGCGGCGCGCGCCAGCGGGCTCGGCGCGGCGGGGGAGCGGTCGGCAGCCGGGCTAGATCGACCCCGGCGAGTACGTGCCCGAGGACGGCGGTGGCCAGCCCTTTCGGCGCCACCGGCAGCAGCGCCGAGGTCGCCGACTGCGCTTCCTGCCCGGTGTGCCGGCCCGGATAACCGGCCACGTCGACCTCGACCCGCACCCAGCCGAACCGCCGCCACAGCAGCGGCTCCACCACCCGGATGGCCTGCACCCGACCGCGCGGAATCGTCTGGGCCCGAGTCTCCAGCAGGCCGTGCCGCAGCCGCAGCCCGTCCGGGGAGTCGGCCACCGTGAAGCCGTACTCGGTCAGGAACCGGCGGACGGCGAACCCGCCAGTCCCGAGCAGCAACGGGAACAGGCTGATCCCCACCGGCAGTAGCGCCTCCGGGCGGACGACCGCGAGCACCCCGAGCCCCAGCACCAGCAGCCCGCCGGTGATGGCCGGGCCGCCCAGCGCGATGGCCGCGGCCAGCACCCCGCCCGGCACCTGGACCAGCACCAGCTCCGGCGGCGGCGGGGCGTCCGCGGCCACGCCGGCGGCCAGCGCTAGCAGCCGGGCTCGCACGGCAGCCGCCCGGTCTTCCCCCAGGTAGGTCAGCGGCGCCTCGGTGCGTCCGCCTCCGACCACCTCCAGCCGCAGTTCGGCCAGCCCGAGCGCCCGGGCGAACAGCGGCCGGACGATGTCCACCGCCTGCAGCCGCTCCAGCGGCACCCGCCGAGAGCGCCGGAACAGCACCCCGGTCTCCAGCCGCAGGTTGCTCTCGGCGATGGTGAACCGGGTGAACCGCCAGCTCAGGAAGCCGTAGAGCGCTGCCAACGGAATGGCGCCCAGCAGCAGGTACGCCGCCACCCGGGCCGGCATCGAGCGCACCGACTCCTGGGTCAGGCCGACGGCGAGCACGCCGATCACCCGATAGCCGCGCAGCAGCGGGGTCAGCGGATGCAGCCGCTCCCAGACCAGCCCGTCGGGGGCGGTCACCGGGGAAGTCGTCGGAAGGGTCACAGGCCGGCCGCCCGGGCCTCGCCCAGGGTCGCCAGCCGGTCTCGCAGCCGGGCTGCCTCCGCGGTCGGCAGGCCGGGGATTCGGGCGTCCGAGGCCGCGGCGGCGGTGTGCATGTGCACGGTCGCCAGCCCCAGCCAGCGGTCCACCGGACCGGCGGTGACGTCCACGAACTGCATCCGGCCGTAGGGAACCACCGACAGTCGCCACACCAGTACGCCGCGGCGCACCAGCAGGTCGGCCTCCCGCTCGGCGTACCCCCAGGCCCGCCACTGCCGCGCGGTCACCGTCCACACCGTCAGCGTGCCGATGACGGCGAGCGCCAGCACCGCCGCGGCGATCAGGGATTGGCCGAGCAAAACCGCGGCCACGGCGCCGGGCAGGGCGAGGACGCCGAGGGTCAGCAGGAACTGCGCCCGCCGCATGCTCCGCAGCCGCGGCGACGGCTGCTGCCATCCCGTCCACACGGCACTGGGCGCAGTCACGGCCCCATCCTGCCGTGCCGGGTGCGGGATACCCTCGCCACCGAGCCGGCGGGCAGCAGCCCCAGCCGTGGCCGGAGGTGGCATGGCGGACGGTATGGCGAGTGAGCGGGCGCGGCGGCCGGCGCGGACCGGGGTCGCCGGCACGCTGATCGCCGGCACGCTGATCGCCGGCACGCTGATCGCCGGCACCGCGTGTGGAGCCGGCCGCACGGACATCGTCGTGGTGCTCAAACCGGACGCCACCTCCGCGGACGCCGACCGGATTCGGGCTAGCTGCGATGGCCTGCCGCACGTCCGGGCGGCGGCGCCCGACACCACTGCGACCGCCACCGCCAAGCGCTACCCGGTCCGGTTCAGCGTCATCGGCGGCAGCGCCGAGGACAAGAACCGGCTCTACCAGTGCCTCACCCGCGATCCAGCGGTGACCGGGGCCAGCGAGACGGAGTCCTGAGTCAAAGTCCGAGTCGGTGCGCGCCGGTGTAGACGTTCATCGTGATGCCACGCAGGAAGCCGACCAGCGTCATCCCCGCCTCCGCAGCCAAGTCGACGGCCAGGCTGGACGGCGCGGAGACGGCCGCCAGCGCCGGTACGCCGGCCATCAACGCCTTCTGCGTGAGCTCGAACGAGGCCCGGCCGCTGGCGAGCAGCACCGTGCCGCGTAGCGGCACGCGGCCCTCGCGCAGCGCCCAGCCGATCACCTTGTCGAAGGCGTTGTGCCGGCCGATGTCTTCGCGCAGGCAGAGCAGCCGCCCAGCGGCATCGAACAGCCCCGCCGCGTGCAGGCCGCCGGTGCGCTCGAACACCCGCTGCGCCGACCGCAGCGAGTCCGGCAGTCCGGCCAGCATCGCGGAGTCCAGCCGCACGGGGTCGTCGCGGACCTCCCAGGCGGCGGTCGTGCGAACCGCGTCCAGGCTCGCCTTGCCGCAGACCCCGCACGACGACGTGGTGTAGAACCGCCGCTGTGCCCCGGCTGGTACGGCGGCACCGGGGCCGAGCTCGACGTCGAGCAGGTTGTAGGTGTTGACGCCCTCGTCAATGGAGCCGGCGCAGTAGCGCATCGCCCGCAGGTCGTCCGCCGACCGCAGCACGCCCTCGGTCAGCAGGAAGCCGGCGGTCAGGTCGAAGTCGTCACCCGGCGTGCGCATCGTCACGGCCAGGGACTCGCCCGCCACCCGGATCTCCAGCGGCTCCTCGACCACCAGGGTGTCCGGTCGCGCGACGGTCCGCGCGCCGTCCAACCGCAGCACTTGCCGGCGCGTGGTCACCCGTCCCATGACCGAGCATT
>JADGOU010000135.1 GCA_017882835.1 Frankiaceae bacterium
CCGCCGGGGCGGGGGGGGCGGCGTGCCCGCCTTCTCCGGCCGCGGCGGCGGCCGGAGAAGAGGCCCGGCCGGCCGCCCGCGCCGCGGCCGCGGCCGCCCGGGTGCCGGCGGTGCTGTGCCACCAGCACGGGATGTGCAGCGGTATCCCGAGGAAGAGCACGCTGCAGCTGACGTCACACAGCAGGCAGGGCTGCGCGGTCGTGGTGATCTCGGCCCGGGCGCTGGTGCCCTCAGCGTCGGCATGGATGGCCACTGCGCGCTCCTCGGGTTCCGGACCGGTCAGGCCCTGCGCTGATAGTGGGACTGACGCCGGGGGCGCGGCGTCCCCGGTGGGCGGCCCGAACAGGCCGCCGCCGTCCGGGGGTGCGCCACCTTCACCGCCTCCGGCGCCGGGTCCGTCGACGGGGTCGTCCCCCCGGTCATCGCCCAGTAGCTCGGCCAACCGCAGCGCCGTCATCCGCTGCCGCCGGCCGTCCTCGCAGTGCAGCGTGCGCTGCACCGTGTAGCGGGGGGTGCGCCCTTTGCGCTCCTCGGCGATGAGCACACCCTCGTCGTGCAGTGCCCGCAGGGCGGTGCCCCGGTCGATCTGGGGCGCGTCGGCCATCGTGATGCCGGTGGCCTTGAGCACCTGCTCCACCCCGGTGGACTCCACCAGCAGCTGGGCCGCCCCGTCCCTGGGCGACGGGTCGTGCAGCACGTAGCCGAACCGGATGCCTCGGGACTCGACCCGGTAGCGGGGTTGCCCGGCGTCGTCGGTCCCCATCGGGGTGCGCCGCCACCCCAGCCGACCGGCCATCGGCCACGGCGGCGCTTCGCCGGTGCGCACGTCCTCCACGTAGGCCAGCCCGGTCCGCAGCGCATGACAGATCAGCTCCCGGACCCGCGCCCCGGTGCGGCTGGGCAGGTCCGGGTCCGCCGTGGCCACCAGCGCGTCGCGCAAACCCCGGTCCACCCGATCGAGCACCCGGTCGCGCTCCTCGGCGGCGATGGCGCCGGCGGCGAGCAGGAACTCGGTCATGGCCACCCACCCGGCCCAGGTGTGCCCGGCCGCCTCCGCTAGCCGCACGCCCTCCCCGCCCTCGCGCAACTGCTCGGCGTACCGGGCCGCCTCGGCCAGGCACCGGCCGCGGATGTCCTCGAGGTCGCCGGCGAGCCAGCGCAGCATCGAGGCCATCAGCAGCGCCCGGCCGTGCCGGGACTCGTCCGCGTCGAAATCGATCAGCTGGTCGAGGGATATCTCGTCCGCGTTCAGCGGCACCACGAGGATGCGCTGTGCCCCCGAGCCTGGCCGGGGCATCACCTCGCTGGTGATCAGGGCGCTGGAGCGGGGCGGGGTGCCGTCGAGCACGCTCAATCCGTCCCGGGTGGCCCGGGAGCGTTGCTCTCCGTTGTGCACCAGCCGGGCGAACTCCTCCAGCGTCTTCTGCGCGCCCGCCCAGTCCCGGGTCGGGGCGACGTCGTCGGCCCAGTACAGCGCGTCCTTGGCGCTGTTCAGCTTGATCCGCAGCGCGTTCAGCGTGTCCCCGTTGCCGCTCATCGACGTCGCCGGCTTGCGCCGGTCCCACAGCTCCCCCCAGTGGTGCATCGCCAGCGAGGCCAGCGACGTCTTGTAGCTGCCCGCCGAGCCGATCAGCGCCAGCACCCACGGGTTCGGGCCCATCGCCGAGCGGTACACCTGGCCGAGCAGCGGCGCCGCCACCCGGGCCGGGAGCTGCTCGAGCATCCCGGCGGAGTGCTCGACGAACGCCGCCCGCAGCCGCCCCGGGTCGGTGCTGGGGTCGGGCAGGTCATAGCGGGCCAGCGGTCCGCTCAGCAGCACCGGCACCGGCCGCGGTCCCTCCGGGGTGATCGCTCCCCCGGCGTGGACGAAGAACCAGCGGCCGCCCTCATCGACCCGCCAACCGGTCCAGCGGTACCGCGTGACCGTGCGGATCTCCGCCGACACCGCCTTGATGGCCCGGCGCACGGTGGCCAACCCCGACGGCTTGGCGTCGTAGTCCGGCGGCCCCGGCAGGCTCTCCAGCCAGCCGCAGTCGTTGTACTCCTCGGCCGGGACCCGCATCTGCATGCACTCCCCGGTCACCGGGTGGGTGTAGGCGACGACCACCGCCGACAGTTGTGCCGGTCCGGGCGGGTTGAGCGCCGCCTGCCCGGCCCGGACCTCCCGGCCCAGCAACCGCGGGGTGTCGACGTCCACGGTGTCCGGGTCCTCGAGGTACTCCATCTCCACGACCCGCACGTCCAGGCTGAGCACCAGCTTGAGGCTCTCGGCGTCCTCGTCATCGCCCCAGTCCTGGTCGCGCCGGCGGCGGACCGGCTCGACCTGCACGAGGTTGCCGTCGACGATGCGGAAACTGGGCTGGTCGATCGCCAGCCCGTCGCGGACCCGGCTCCCGGGCCGCGGCGGCCACCGCGGGTCCTCCTCCCCCGCCTCGTTCGCCCGACCCTCGGCGGTGACCGCTCCCGGCGGCGACGGGGCCGGCAGCTGCAGCACCGGTGGCACCGCGAGCCCGACGGCCTGGTGCGCTGCCCGGGCCGCCGTGGTCGCCTGCCGCAGCGTCTCCTCGGCGGCCTCGATGGCGTCGCCGGCCCAGTCCGTCCCGGTGCGGGCAACCTGCCGGCGGACGTCGTCGACCAGGTCCCGCAGCGCCTCCCACCGGATCTCCGACTCCACCGCCCACCGACGCGCGAACCGGCGCCGCTCGTCGGCCGCGGCACCCGTGCCGGCGTCCTGGGCGGCGGCGAGCTGCGCCAGGGTCTGGGCCAACGCCTGCTCGACGGTGGCGTGCTTGCGCCGCGCCGTCGCCGCCAGCGCCCAGGCGCTGACCTCCTCGACGTGCACGGGCAGCAGCCCACCGACATCACCGCCGGCCTCGACGTGGTCGGTGAAGTCCGCCTTCGCCGTGCTGGGTGCGGGCAGCAGCAGCTGGACCCGCGCCCCGACGCCGGTGAGCACCTCGTGCACCCCGACACCGCGGTCCCAGCCGGCGTCGTCGCGGTCGAGCACCACCCGGACGTCGGCGCCACGGAACACCTCGGCGAGCTCGGCCGGGAACGCCCGGCCGCCCTGCGCGTTGGTCGTCGCGACCAGCCCGAGGCGCTCCGCGGTGTGTACGTCCTTCTCGCCTTCGACCAGCCACACCGGCTGAGCGCCGGCGACCGCGTCGATGACCTGCGGCAGCCGGTACAGCACCGGTGCGAACCCAGCCGGCTTGCGGCGCACCTGCCTGCCATCGACGGCGAACACCTGCCGGAACTGCTTGTGCCGCTGCGGGCAGGCGGTGCACTCCTCCCGCACCACCTCCTGCACCAGAAGACCGCCGGCGTCGACGTAGGGGTAGGTCTCGACCGGCGCCCACGCATGCTCCGGCTCCGGGTTCGCTTCCCTGGACGGTGCGGCGAGCAGTTGCGGCAGCCGACCCACCCGACCCCGCCGGCGGCCGTTGCGCCGCTGCTGCACCGAGCGCCCGGCCCGCTCAGGCGACGGGGAGAAGACCCGCGGCGGCAGCGGCTCGTCGAACAGGTCCGCCATCGACAGGCCGAGCGGCTCGACCAGGTCCGCGGCCCGAGCCCCGCACCCGTGGCAGTTCAGCAGCACCGTGCCGCCGCGCTGCCCGTGCACCCACCGCACCGACAGCGAGGGCGTGCCGTCGTCGTGCACCGGGCAGGCGGCCATCACCTGCGTGGCGTTTGTCGACCGGGTCTTACTCCCCCGCGCCTGCAGCGCGTCTCGCACCCGGTCCAGCGACGACCGGGAACCCCCACCGGCGGGCAGACCGGGGAACGGACTGGTCATGTCGTCCGCGCCGCGAAAGCCCGGCGAACCGCGACCGACACGCCGTCACGAGACGGCGTGCGAACAGTGCGGTCTCCGGGTACTCTCGGCATGCACGCCCTCCGATGGAAGCCGAAAAGCCGCCATCGCCGGTAGTGGTTCTCCGAGTCGCCCCCCTCAGCCGCCAAGCAGTCGGGGGGCTTCTCGCTGTTTAGGGGTTCATGCGCCCAACGGCAGCTCCACCTGGTGACGGTTCCGCTCTCGCTGCACGTAGTCCGGCTCGTCCAGCTCGTGAGCACGCGCAAGGACGATGGCGACGTAGTCACTGAGCGGTAGCCCCGCTGTCGCAGCTGCCTGCTCGTAGAGCACGCGATGGTTCCGCGGAATCCGAACATGCATCGGGCTGCGATCACCCTTGGGTTTGCGCCCCGGTTTCGCCATACGCATGTTCTATCGGCAAAGTGATTCGGAATCCCGGACCTCCGTGTGCGCGGCGTGTCGCCTTCTCGAGCCCGTAGTAGTTCCAGCACACCTGAGGAAGGTCTGCGCCGGCCCGAATCTGTGACAGGCCTTTCGCCATGACTTCGCTGCGTGACCGCCAGCAAAGCCGACAGCGCACCGCTGCGCGCACTCCCTACGCGCGACTTACCATCCCTGGAGTGGGGAGCATGGGGAGCGAGACAAAAGCGCAGGTCAGAGCCGCACTCTTGCTCCCCACTGGGGTGGGGAGCAAGGTGGGGAGCAAGGTGGGGAGCACGTAGCAAGACACGGATTCCGTGTCTTGCTCCCCCCGCCGAGAAGTAGCAAGACACGTTGCAAGACACGGAGCAGACGTGACTGTCAGCGATCGGACTGGAGTCTTCGCGCCGCCCCCAAGCCAGCCAGCCAGCCGATGCAACGGGCAGGTGAGCAGCGGCATGCCCGCAGCGACTTACCCGGGTGCCACGTCCGGTCCAACTCGGACGAGCTCACCGCAGCTCGTCAGCGAGGACGGCGGTCAGCCGCTGTGCGGCCCTAGCTAGAGAGGCTCAGTCAGAAGATCTGGGCTGGTGTCCGACGCGGGTCCTCAGGGCCACCGCGCTCTTGTCGAGCGTGCCTGACTCTCGCGGCCAGTCCTACCGGCGAGACGTCCTGGCTGGCGCGCACCAAGACCTCCTCCGGCCGGGTAGGTCGCAGTTCCTCGATCAGGTCACAGATCGCGTCCTCGAAGATGTCGGCGGCGGCCTCGTAGAGCCGCCACAACTGCTTGAGCTCCCACGCTTGGATCAACGGGTTGCTGAACGGCAGTTTCCGTAGCACGGCTTTCACGTTGACGTTCGTGCGGTCCTCGGGTCGGGTCCCGGCTGCGAACCACAGAATCACCTTGCAGTCGACCACGCTGAGCCCCAGGGCCGCTGCGACGGGCTCCCACCCGCCCAAGGTGTCCCGAGCCTGCCGCAGGGGCTCGGCCATCGCCGCCCGGCACAGCAGAAGGTGCTCCCCTACCTGGTACTGGTACTGCTGGAGCAACTCGAGGTGCCGCACGGTGCTGAACTCGAGCTGACCGCCAGTGTGGCGAGTGACGATCCGCATCGCGTGCTCGTCCCACCAGCGGAACCGCGACTGACGAAACATGTGCTTGTGCCAACGCAGGTCGTCGAGCCACATCTCGGCGCGCTCACGACGGCGGCTCGCCGCACGCTCCTCTGGTGCCACACCCAAATGATGCACTCAACAGGCCTTGGCTTGCCGTCGATCGCAACCGCGTACGGAGAATTTTCGATCAGAGGGGGCCGCCTGATGTTGAGCGCGGACACAGGGATGCCCTAGTAACGCCGTTGTGGCGGTAGGACCGACCGGAGCACACCTGTGGGCCACCTACGGGCAGCCTGCGGGCAGCCTGTGGCTCACCGCAGCGGGGCACACGGTTCAGACTCGGCGTCGGAGACTCACAGGCGGACAGCGCTTCGGAGCAAGTCGAACTGTGGGCCCCTCATGTGTTATCTAATGACAGGCGGCGGTGTCCTTCACTCGGCCTATTGTCGCTCGCTACCAGGCAGAACAGTAAGAACGCCCGGGGCACGCGCGCACACGCCGGCTGGACGCCACCGGCCCGTCCCGCGGGCAGCCTGCAGGCAGCCTGCAGGCAACTTCAAACGCAGCCTGTCGGAAGCTGCAGAACACCCGAAACGCTGCGCTAGCAACGCCTAACATCTGAAGGCAGCCCACGGGCAGTCCGTAGGCACCGATATGCGCCCACAGGCGACCGAACGTGCTCATTGATCCCAACAGGCACCAAGATGCGGCTACGGGCGCACGACCACGCCTAAGGGCACGCATAGCCAGCCGCAGACGCCTACGGGCGCATGCGAGTACCCGCAGGGTCCAGCGGACGCCGCTCGGGTATTTGCGACACGCCCACCGGCATCACACAACCGGCCCACCGTCAGGCCCATAATGCGCCCACAGGAGTGACACACGTGTAACTCGCGGCCGACGCCACCGGGGGAGCGGCGCAGCCGGGCCGATAACGAGCGGAGGGATGGGTCTAGGTGCGACCACCGATACTGGCGTTCGCCACGGGCAAGGGAGGCACCGGCAAGACGAGCTTGACGTCAAATGTGGCCGGTCTCGCCGCGGAGTACGGCTATCGGGTGCTCGCCGTCGACCTGGACCCTCAGGGCAACCTCGGCCGCGACCTCGGGTACTACGGGGACGAGGCTCGTGACGACGGCGGTCAGGCACTGCTCGAAGCGATGGCGTTCAATCGCAGCCTCACGCCGTTGACGAACGTGCGGCCGAACCTCGATGTGGTCGTCGGCGGACCGCACCTCGACAGCGCAGCCGCACTGGCCACCAGTTGGGAACGGCAGGGCCGGGTAGCCCGGCGCGCTCTGGCTGAGGCACTCAACCCGCTGGTCGGCGGCTACCACCTAGTGGTCCTGGACTGTCCGCCGGGGGAGCGGTTCCTCCAGGAGTCGGCGATGTGCGCGGCGAGCCACGTCGTCATCCCCACCCGATCGGACGAGGCCAGCTTGGATGGTCTCACCCGCGTCGCGGACACGTTCTCCATCGCTCGCGAGCACAATCCCGATCTGCAGCTCCTCGGAGTGGTGCTCTTCGGGATCACCGCCACCGGTACCGCACTGGTACGAGAAGTGACGGCCAAGATCCGAGCGTCCCTGGGAGATGTGGCGCCCGTCTTGGACACCCGCATCCGCTACCTGGAAGCCCCGGCGGTCGGAGCGCGCGACCGTGGTTTGTTGGTCCACGAGTACGAGCGAGACCTGGTCAGGTCCGCCCCCCGCTTCTGGGAGCGGCGTAATGCAGACAGCCAGCGGCTAGGTGGCGCGGGCACCGCCAACAAGCTCGCGACGGACTACGCCGCTCTCACCACCGAGCTCCTCGCGACGTTGTTCGCCGACCGGGCAACGCCCGCCACCGTCGGCGGTGTCGGGTGAGCAGCTCCCCACCCCGCCGGGAGCGGAGCTGGCAAGAGGCGTTCAAGCCGCCCCCGCCCCCGCCCCCGCCGCTGTCCGCTCCGGCACCCGCAGCTGTGCGCCAGTTGCGCACTTCAGAAGAGGAGCCCATCAACGAGGCAGCGCCGGTATCTCCTGACTCCACCGAACCTGCTCCGGGGCTCCATCCGGCCAGGGTCGGGAACGCTCGCCGTGGAGTCCCGCGCCGGTCCGCAACTGCTCGCAGCGACGAGGTAGTTGAACAAGCAAGTACCGGCGCGGCAACACCGACTGCTGGTCGAGCTGAGCAGCGAGTACGCGCCGCGTTGGCCCGGACGCTGGCTCAGCTGGAGCTCTCCGCGCAAGTCGCCGACGTAGCTCG
>JADGOU010000136.1 GCA_017882835.1 Frankiaceae bacterium
GCCGAAGGCGGCTCGAAACGCCAGTCGCTGGTAGCGCATCTCGGCGTCGCTCAGCCGGTTGCGCTCCTTGAGGTCGGCGCCCACGCAGAACGCCTTCTCACCGGCGGCCGAGAGCACCACCGCCCGCACCGACCGGTCGGCTCCGATCCTGGCGCACACCTGCGCCAGCTCCTCGGCCATCGCCGTCGACAGCGCGTTCAGCGCCTCCGGGCGGTCGAGCACGATCTCGGTCACCGGTCCGTGACCGCGCACCGAGAGGGTGTCGTAGGTAGAAGTCGTGATGTCCAGCGCCACGAGTCGGAGGCTACTCGGGCGCGATCGGGCGCACAGCAGACGGTACGGCGGTACGTCGGCACGCCCAGCGGGAAGGCTCGAAAGGAGTGACATGCACGATGACACGGCTGGGCGCCGGCGGCGCTACTTCACGCTGATGGGCATCTCGCTGAGCCTGTTCATCCTGGCGGCCACGGTCATCCGACTGGTCTCACCCACGCTCGCGGCCGTCGTCGCGGGCGTGGCCATGGTCATCCCGCCGTTCGCGGCGGTCGTCGCCAACGCGCGCTGGCGACCCGAGGACCAGCCGCCGCCGAGTCCTGACCCCGACGACAAGTAGCCGTCAGCCCCGGCGGCGGGCGTCGTCGGCCTCGAGCAGCCGGTAGAGCTCGCGCTGTACCTCCTCGACTTGCGGTACGTCGGTCAGCGTCACCTGACCGCGCTCCCCAGCGGACTCCACCACCAGCGTCCCGCAGTGCAGCAGTCGCTCGAAGACGGTGCTGGAGAACGTCACGTCGTTCACCCGGGACAGCGGGATGTCCCGCCCGCGCCGGGCCAAGATGCCGGTGCGGATCACCACCCGGGAGGTGGTGATGACGAAGTGGGTGGTCAGCCAGCGCAGCCACGGCAGCACCACCAGCGCGCCGAGCAGCGCGCCGGCGATCGCCACGACGGCCAGCCGGCCCAGGCCCTGCTGACGGCCGGCCGGCATCGTGGCGGTGAAGAACGAGGCCAGCCCGACTATCAGGAGCAGCCACAGCCCCGGTCCGACGAGCACCTTCCAGTGCGGGTGCAGGTCGAGCGCGACCTCCTCGTCCTCGGCCAGCAACCGCTGCGGGTAGGCCACCGATCACCGCAGCAGCTCGACCTGGCAGCGCAGACCGGATGCCCTCGACAGGCGCCCGTCCGCAGTGACCAGCGGAACGTCGAGAAACTCGGCTAGAGCGACGTACTGAGCGTCGTACGCGGTGACAGTGTCCCGCAGTTGCCATGCACGGGGCAACAACGGCAAGTGGGCGAAACGCTCGAGCCGGAGGTCGGCGTAGTCCTGCATGGCAGCCGCGCCTCGCAGTGGCGAGAGGAGGCCGCGCTGGACGTGCCGTCGAATCACGGCCATAACCTCGACGTCCGCCAGCTCCGGCACATTGACATCGTGGGACAGCAATCGCTCCCGAGCCAATGCGCCTGGGCTGCCTGCGTCCACCAGGGCGGCGGCGATCACCGACGCATCCGCCACGATCACCGGGTGTTCTCGGCCCGGGCGGCCTGCACGGCCTCGACCGACTCTTCGAAGGTGAGTCGTCCACCGCGTCGGGCAGCACGAGCCAGCACCTCGGCCTTGTCCGGCCGGGCAGCGCTTGCCTGCAACTCTCGCAAGACATATTCGGAGAGGCTCAAACCCCTGGCGGCAGCACGCTCGCGCAACGCCGCGTGCAGCTCGTCGGGGACATGGCGAACCTGCAGCAACTTGGTCACGCCATCATCCTACATGCGAGCGGCATGCACAGTACATCCTCTAGCAATGCAGGATAGTGCTAACCACTCGGCGGCCAGCTGCCCGGCGACGACGCCTGCAGGTGGACGACGTCGCCGAAGGCCCACGACCGGCGTACGCCGTCCGGCTGCTCCACCACCAGCCGGCCCTCGTCATCCAGGTCCACCGCCACCCCTTCGGTGGCCCGCCCCCCGGACTGCTCTACCCGCACCCGCCGACCCAACGTGGCGCAGAGCGGCCGGTACGCCGCCAGCAGCGCGGCCGGGTCGCCGCCACCCGCGCGCCAGGCCGTGTAGTCGGCGGCCAGCGTCCGCAGCACGGCCCGCAGCAGCGGCTCCCGGTCCAGCGCCGGCGAGCCCTCGATCGCCAGCGACGTCGCTGGTCGGTCGGCGGGCAGCTCGGCGACGGTCGTGGTGACGTTGAGCCCCACGCCGACGACCACGGCACCCTCGACCGACTCGGCCAGGATGCCGGCCGCCTTGCGCTCGCCCGACCCGAGCAGCAAGTCGTTTGGCCACTTCAGCCGCGCCGGCACCTCCGCGTGCGCCCCGACCGCACGCGCCAACGCCGTACCGGCGAGCAACGGCAGCCACCCCCAGCGGGCCATCGGCACGGCCGGCCCGGGCCGCAGCAGGACGGAGAAGGTGAGCCCCGCCCGAGGCGGCGACACCCAGGACCGGTCCAACCGGCCGCGGCCCGCGCTCTGCGACTCGGCGACGACGACCAGGCCCTCCGCGGCGCCGGCCGCTGCCGCCGCAACCGCCACCGCGTTCGTCGACGGCGCGTCCGCGAGGACCCGCACCTCCCGCCAAAGCGACCCCGCACCGGTCAGCGCGGCCGTCAGCGCCGCCGTACGCAGTGGTGGCCTGCGGAGGTCTTCGTACACGTCGATACAGTACGGGCGCCTTACCGGCCTAGGCAGAAGGAGCACCATGGCCGCCGTACCGACCGAGCCACTCCCCGCTGACGCCGCCGCCGCGCCCGACCGGCACAGCGCCGCCGGCAAGATCGCCGAGTTCCACCGCCGCAACGACCAGGCGATGCACGCGGGCTCCGCCCGGGCGGTCGAGCGCCGGCACGCCCAGGGCCGGATGACCGCCCGGGAGCGAGTGGACGCGTTCCTCGACCCCGGCTCGTTTGTGGAGACCGAAGAGCTGGCCCGCCACCGCGCCCACGACTTCGGCCTGGACGCCAACCGGCCGTACGGCGACGGCGTGGTCACCGGCTACGGCACCGTGGACGGCCGGCCGATCTGCATCTTCAGCCAGGACTTCACGGTCTTCGGCGGCTCGCTCGGCGAGGTCTTCGGCGAGAAGGTCGTCAAGATCATGGACCTGGCGCTCAGGACCGGCTGCCCGGTGGTCGGCATCAACGACTCCGGCGGCGCTCGGATCCAGGAAGGCGTGGTCTCCCTCGGCCTGTACGGCGAGATCTTCTACCGCAACGTGATGGCCTCCGGCGTCGTCCCGCAGCTCTCGCTGATCATGGGGCCGTGCGCCGGCGGCGCCGTCTACTCCCCGGCGATCACCGACTTCACGCTGATGGTCGACCAGACCTCGCACATGTTCATCACCGGACCGGACGTGATCAAGACGGTTACCGGCGAGGACGTGGAGATGGAGGACCTCGGCGGCGCGCACGCGCACAACACCAAGTCCGGGGTGGCGCACTTCCAGGCCGCAGACGAGCTGGACTGCCTCGAGCTGGCCCGGGCGCTGCTGTCCTACCTGCCGTCGAACAACCTCGAGGAGCCGCCAGTCTTCGCCGGGGAGGGGTCGATCGAGGTCACCGCCAACGACCTCGAGCTGAACAACATCATCCCCGACTCCTCCAACCAGCCCTACGACATGCACACGGTGATCGAGCACGTCCTCGACGACGCCGAGTTCCTCGAGGTGCACGCTCTGTTCGCCCAGAACATGATCTGCGGCTTCGGCCGGATCGAAGGCCACTCGATCGGCGTCGTCGCCAACCAGCCGCTGCAGTACGCCGGCACCTTGGACATCGACGCCTCGGAGAAGGCGTCCCGGTTCGTGCGCACCTGCGACGCGTTCAACGTCCCGGTGTTGACCTTCGTCGACGTACCGGGGTTCTTGCCCGGCACCGGCCAGGAGTGGAACGGCATCATCCGTCGGGGGGCCAAGCTGATCTACGCCTACTCCGAGGCGACCGTCCCCAAGATCACTATAATCACGCGCAAGGGCTACGGCGGCGCGTACGTCGTCATGGGCTCCAAGCACCTGCGCGCCGACGTCAACCTCGCCTGGCCGACCGCCGAGGTCGCTGTCATGGGCGCGCAAGGCGCGGCCAACATCATCCATCGCCGGAGCATCGCGGCCGCCGGACCGGACCCGGTGGCCGTCGAGGCCCGGCGGGCGGAGTTGATCGCGGACTACGCCGACCACTTCGCCAACCCCTACATCGCCGCCGAGCGGGGATACGTCGATGCGGTGATCGTGCCCTCGAAGACCCGCAGCGAGATCGTCAAGGCGTTGCGGCTGCTGCGTACCAAGCGGGAGTCCCTCCCGCCGAAGAAGCACGGGAACATCCCGCTGTGAGCGACAGCCCCGAGCGCCAGAGCCCGTCGGCGGACGAGCCCGCGCCGGCACCGGCCCGTCCGATGCTGCGGATCGTGCGCGGCGACCCGTCGCCGGAGGAGCTCGGCGCGCTGGTTGCCGTCCTGGCCGCTCGGTCCGCGGCCGCCCCACCGGCACCAACGGCCCGCGCCGTCCGGGGCTGGGGTCCCCGAGCCGGCGGCGTGCGATCGCCGCTGGCAGCGGGCCCGGGAGCATGGGCTCGCTCCGCCATGGCCACCACCCGTACCCGGGCGGACTGGTAGCCATGCCCGAATAGCCGTGCCGAGGTAGCCCCGAAATAGACTCGCCCTGCTTCTGCGTCGAAGAGAGGTTCCCGTGCGCAAGGTCCTCATCGCCAACCGCGGCGAGATCGCGGTCCGAGTGGCCCGGGCCTGCAAGGACGCCGGCCTGGCCAGCGTTGCGGTCTACGCCGAGCCGGACCTTGACGCCATGCATGTCCAGGTCGCCGACGAGGCGGTCGCGCTCGGCGGCAGCACCCCGGGCGAGAGCTACCTCGACCAGGACAAGCTGCTGGCGGCCGCCCGTACCACCGGCGCCGACGCGGTGCACCCGGGCTACGGCTTCCTGGCCGAGAACGCGCACTTCGCCCAGGCCGTCATCGATGCCGGCCTGACCTGGATCGGTCCGCCGCCGGCCGCGATCGACACCCTCGGCGACAAGGTCAAGGCCCGGCACATCGCCATGCGTGCCGGCGCGCCGCTGGTACCGGGCACCAAGGAGCCGGTCTCCGGCGCCGACGAGGTGGTCACGTTCGCCACCGAGCACGGGCTGCCGGTGGCGATCAAGGCGGCGTACGGCGGCGGCGGCCGTGGCTTGAAAGTCGCCCGGGACATCGACGAGATCCCGCACCTCTACGACTCCGCGGTGCGCGAGGCGGTCACCGCTTTCGGCCGCGGCGAGTGCTTCGTCGAGCGCTTCCTGGACCAGCCACGCCACGTCGAGACCCAGTGTCTGGCCGACCAGCACGGCAACGTGGTGGTAGTCAGCACCCGCGACTGCTCGCTGCAGCGGCGCCACCAGAAGCTGGTCGAGGAGGCGCCGGCGCCGTTCCTCACCGCCGACCAGATCAAGGCGATCTACGCCGCGTCCAAGGCCATCCTGACCGAGGCCGGCTACTACGGCGCGGGGACGTGTGAGTTCCTGGTGGGCAAGGACGGCGTGGTGTCCTTCCTGGAGGTCAACACCCGGCTGCAGGTCGAGCACCCGGTCACCGAAGAGGTCTCCGGCATCGACCTGGTCCGCCAGCAGTTCCGGATTGCCGCCGGCGAGAAGCTGGACTTCGACGACCCGCCGCTGCGCGGGCACTCGATCGAGTTCCGGATCAACGGGGAGGACGCCGGCCGCAACTTCCTGCCCGCCCCCGGCACAGTCACCCGGTGGTTGGCCCCGGCGGGCCCGGGTATCCGGCTGGACTCAGGGTTCGAGCAGGGCGCGGTCATCGGCCAGAACTTCGACTCGCTGCTGGCCAAGTTGATCGTCACCGGCGCCACCCGGACCGAGGCGATCGAGCGGTCGCGCCGGGCGCTGGATGAGTTCGTGGTGGAGGGCATGCCCACCGCCATCCCCTTCCACCGCGCGGTGGTGCACGACCCGGCCTTCTACGAAGAGCCGTTCCGGATCCACACCCGCTGGATCGAGACCGAGTTCAACAACACGATCCCGCCGTACGTCGCCGGTGCCGAGGTGGCCGAACCGGCCGAGCGGGAGCGGGTCGTGGTCGAGGTCGGCGGCCGCCGGATCGAGGTCACGCTGCCGGCCGGCCTTGGCGTGAGCACCGGCACCGCTGCCGCCGGAGGCGCCTCCGCGGGCAAGACGGCCCCGGTCCGTCGCGGCCGCGCCAAGGGAGCCGCGCGGATCAGTGGGGACGCGCTCACCAGTCCCATGCAGGGCACGATCGTCAAGGTCGCGGTCGAGGACGGTCAGGTGGTGGCGAAGGGTGACGTCGTCGTCGTCCTCGAGGCGATGAAGATGGAGCAGCCGCTGGCCGCTCACAAGGACGGCACGGTCACGGCGCTGCAGGCCGAGATCGGTACGTCGGTGACCAGCGGCGCCGTCATCTGCGAGATCAAGGACTGACCGGACCACCCCAGGTCCGGGACGCGCCGCTCGCGTCGACAGTGCTCCCGTGACCAGACTGCCCGGCGACCCCAGCCTGGCGGGCAAACTGCGCTTCGCGATCGGCCGCCGGTTGCCGGCGGAGAACCGGGATTGGGTCTACCACGAGCTGACCGACGCGGGCTGGCGGTGGCGCACGATCGGCCGACACCTGATTCTGGTGCTGCCGATCGCACTGGTCTTCGCGCTGCTACCTGGCCCGTCGTACCTGCACTGGATGATGCCGACGCTGCTGCTGTTGCCCAGCGTCTTGGTCACCGCGTCGTACGCCGACGACATCCGGGCTTCGCGGCTGCGCCAACACGGTCTGCCGGTCCCCGACGACCCCGATCTCGGCCGGCCGCCGGACGCTGCGTAACCACGCCGGCGCCGCAACACAGCGGCCTGGCCGCAGGCGGTGCCACGGCGATCGTGGTGCCGCGAATGTCCGCTCCGGCGGCGGGTCGCGGACGCTGGCTGCACCACGATCGCGGGCCGCGCGGCAACAGCACGCCCAGTCCACCGACTCCATCAGCTGGCGAGCCGCCTCGGTCAAGCCCCGCCGCGGGTGCAGTGTCCGTGACCCCCGACGCGCCGCAATCGGCAGCGCACCTCGGGGCCGGTCGCGTACACCAGCACCGTCGGGTCGAGCACGATCACGCCCGGCGACCCCGCACAGCGTCGAGCTCCGCCAGCAGCCCCCGTACATTCGGGACCGGCATCGGCTTCGCGTCCAGAACGCGACGGCCCGCGGCTGCGCGCCGGTCGTCGGGACGACGGAGACCGCGGTCAATGGCCTCCCAATGACCGCGGCGACCGCCGTGCCGCGCTGCTGTGCACAGGCGGAGACCTTGCGGTAGCGCTCGATGTCGAGGCGCAGCTGCAGCCGACGGCCCATGGTGATGCCCCGACAGTGGCAAGGAGAGGCCGAGGTGTCGGGCGGCACCAGGGCTCGCCCGCGTTACCAGCTAACACAGGTGCCCCGACCCCGCCGCGCTCGCCGCTACCCTCCCGCCCATGGCTCT
>JADGOU010000137.1 GCA_017882835.1 Frankiaceae bacterium
GGGTCGCTGAGCAGTCACCGGGTCGCCGCGGACCTCCCGCTGGTGCGGGCGGGGGCCGACCGGGCCGTGGTCCGGGTGGCGGCCTCCCGGTCCGCGCGGTCCACGCTGGTGGAGATCGAGATCAACCCAGGCCGGGCGAACCGGGCTCGGCTGAACCGGGTGCCCGTATCGCGGCCGCGAGAGGTGCTCGGCGTCTTGTCGGCAGTAATGTTCGCGCCGGAGGACTTGGCGTTGGTGAAGGGAGATCCGGCGGACCGACGCCGCTTCCTCGACGACCTGTTGGTGACCCGCGCTCCCCGCTTTGCCGGCGTACGGGCCGACTACGACCGGGTGCTCAAACAGCGCAACGCTCTGCTCAAGTCCGCGAGCGCCGCCCGCCGCAGCGGGGCGGAGCTGGCCACGCTGGATGTCTGGGACACCCATCTGACCCGGTACGGCGTGGAGCTGCTAGCCGCCCGCCTCGACCTGGTCGACGCGATCCGACCGCTGGTGGCCAGCGCTTACGCCGCAGTGGCCGACGACGACGGCCGGACCGGGATGGAGTACCGGAGCTCTCTCGGCGCCGACCTGCCCCCCGCGCCGGACCCGGATGGGCTCGCCGCGGCGATGCGGGCGGCGCTGGCGCAGTCTCGTCGCGCCGAGCTGGAGCGGGGGGTCAGTCTGGTGGGACCGCACCGCGACGAGCTGGTGCTGTTCGTCGGTGGGCTGCCGGCCCGGGGCTACGCCAGTCATGGCGAGTCCTGGGCGCTGGCGCTGGCGTTGCGGTTGGCGTCGTACCAGCTGTTGGGCGCGGACGGAGCGGACCCGGTGCTGTTGCTCGACGATGTGTTTGCCGAGCTGGACAGTGGCCGGCGGGAACGGCTCGCCGAACTGGTGCAGCCGGCCGAGCAGGTGCTGGTAACGGCGGCCGTGGCCGAGGATGTGCCCAAGCAGCTCCAGGAACGGCGCTATCGGGTGGGCGGTGGGACGGTGACCCGTGTCGAGTGAACCACCAGAGTCGTCGGGAGAGGCAGCGGCACCCGCCACGGCCGGCTCGGCGCTGGCTCGCGACGCCCTGGACCGCGCCCGGGCGCAGGCCCGCCGCAGCGGCGTCGCCGCAAGCCGGAAGGGTGTTCGCGGTCGGGGTGCCGGTTCCGGCGTGGCTGGCCAGGTGCCACGGGACCGCCGGCGGGGCACCGGGGCCGGCCGCGACGACCGCGACCCGCAACCGTTCGGGGCGGCTGTTGCGGCGCTGTTGGCCGAGCGGGGCTGGGAGCAGACCGCGCGGTCGGCCGCGGTGATGGGCCGTTGGGACTCACTTGTCGGTCCGGAGCTGGCCGAGCACTGCCGGCCGGTGAGCCTGCGGGACGGAGAACTGGTCCTGGTCGCCGAGTCCACGGCTTGGGCAACGCAGGTGCGGCTGCTCGGCCGGCAGCTGATCGCCCGACTCAACCGTCAGCTGGGAGCCGGTGTCATCCGCCAGGTGCGGGTGCACGGACCGACCGCCCCGTCCTGGGTCAAGGGACCGCGCCGGGTGGCCGGTCGGGGCCCGCGCGACACCTACGGCTGACCGCCGGCGTACCGGACGAGGCCGAGACGATGAGGAGCGGGCCGGTACCCCTGTATGCAACCGGTGGCGCAGCGCGCCACACACGTCCACAGGTGCCGCGGTGAAGCCCTGTGGCTGGCCAGGGCAGGTACACTGAACAGCACGATCAGCCGCCGCGAGGCATCACCGACGCGGTGGTCAGTTGGTGATGCTCCGGTGGCGGAACACCCGCGTCGTCCCGCCGTCCGCATCCGCAGTCGGCAGTCCGTCGGCGCGACCCGCCCCCGTCCCCCGTGCGTCGCGGGAGAGAGCAGCCTGGTGGCAGCCAACTCGCAACCTCGTCCGCAAGCGAACGACTACAGCGCAAAGTCGATCACGGTTCTGGAGGGCCTCGAGGCCGTTCGCAAGCGCCCGGGGATGTACATCGGGTCGACCGGCGAGCGCGGGCTGCACCACCTCGTCTACGAGGTAGTGGACAACGCCGTGGACGAGGCGCTAGCCGGCTTTTGCGACACCATCACTGTCGTCTTGCTGCCCGGCGGCGGCGTCCGAGTCCGGGACAACGGTCGCGGCATCCCGGTGGACCGCCACCCGGTCGAGAAACGACCCGCCGTCGAGGTGGTGCTCACCACGCTGCATTCCGGCGGGAAGTTCGACGGCAAATCCTACGCCGTCTCCGGCGGTTTGCACGGCGTCGGCGTGTCCGTCGTCAACGCGCTGTCCAGCCGGCTGGAGGTGGAGGTCCGTCGCGACGGTTACGTGTGGTTCCAGCCGTATCTCGCCAGTCGCCCCGCCGCCCCGCTGGCCCGCGGCGCGGCAACCCGGGAGTGCGGCACCACGATCACCTTCTGGGCCGATGACAAGATCTTCGAGACCACTACCTACTCCGCGGAGACGCTGTCCCGGCGGCTACAGGAGATGGCCTTCCTCAACAAGGGCCTGCGGATCAAGCTGCGAGACGAGCGTGGCGAGGACGCCACCGAGGTCAGCTACTGCTACCAGGGCGGGATCGTCGACTTCGTCCGCCACCTGAATAACGCCAAGAAGGATGCCCTGGTAAACGACCGGGTGATCTCCTTCGAGGCCGACGGCGAGGGCATCTCGGCCGAGATCGCACTGCAGTGGAGCAGCGCCTACTCGGAGTCGGTGTACACCTTCGCGAACACGATCAACACGCACGAGGGCGGCACCCATGAGGAGGGGTTTCGGGCGGCGTTGACCAGCGTGCTCAATCGCTACGCCAGGGAGAAGAACCTGCTCAAGGAGAAGGACGAGAACCTCACCGGCGAGGACGTCCGCGAAGGGTTGACCGCCATCGTCAGCGTGAAGCTGGCCCAGCCGCAGTTCGAGGGTCAGACCAAGACCAAGCTGGGCAACACCGAGGCCAAGTCCTTCGTCCAGCGGGTCTGCAACGATGGACTTCGGGAGTGGCTGGACGCCCACCCCGGCGACGGCAAGGCCATCATCGGCAAGGCCACCCAGGCGGCTCGGGCCCGAATGGCGGCCCGCCAGGCGCGAGACCTGACCCGGCGCAAGGGTCTGCTGGAGTCCAGTTCGCTCCCCGGCAAGCTCGCCGACTGCCAGTCCGGTGACCCGCGCGAGTGCGAGATCTACATCGTCGAGGGGGACAGCGCCGGCGGCTCGGCCAAGGGCGGCCGGGACTCCGCCTTCCAGGCCATCCTGCCGATCCGCGGCAAGATCTTGAACGTGGAGAAGGCCCGGATCGACCGGGTGCTGCGCAACAACGAGGTGCAGGCGCTGATCACCGCGTTGGGCACCGGCATCCACGACGACTTCGACATCGCCAAGCTGCGCTATCACAAGATCGTGCTGATGGCGGATGCTGATGTCGACGGCCAGCACATCCGGACGCTGCTGCTGACGCTGCTGTTCCGGTTCATGAAGCCGTTGATCGAGGCCGGCCACGTCTACCTCGCCCAGCCGCCGCTGTACAAGATCACCTGGGGCAAGGACGACATGGAGTACGCCTACTCCGACCGGGAGCGCGACGGCCTGGTGGAGGCGCGGCAGGAGGCCGGCACCCGTAAACAGCCGCGGATCGGCCGGTTCAAGGGCTTGGGCGAGATGCCGGCCAAGGAGCTGTGGGACACCACCATGGACCCAGCCACCCGCATCCTGCTCCAGGTCACCCTCGACGATGCGGCGCTCGCCGACGAGCTGTTCAGCGTCCTGATGGGCGAGGACGTCGAGGCCCGGCGGTCGTTCATCCAGCGCAACGCGAAGGACGTGCGCTTCCTGGACATCTGAGCCCGCGACGAAGGCGGCGAGCGGCGGCATCTCGCCGTACCACTAGCGACCGAACGACAGAAAGGGGCGACCTCGCGTGGTCGACCTCACCACTCCACCCGGTGACCGGATTGAGCCGATCGGCATCGAGGTCGAGATGCAGCGGTCCTATCTCGACTACGCGATGTCGGTCATCGTAGGTCGGGCCCTGCCGGACGTCCGCGACGGCCTGAAGCCAGTGCACCGTCGGGTGCTGTACGCGATGTACGACTCGGGATTCCGGCCGGACCGGGCGCAGGTCAAGTGCGCCCGGGTCGTCGGTGACGTGATGGGCAACTACCACCCGCACGGCGACTCGGCGATCTACGACACGCTGGTCCGGTTGGCGCAGCCGTGGGCCATGCGCTACCCGCTGGTCGACGGTCACGGCAACTTCGGCTCGCCCGGCAATGACCCGGCCGCCGCCATGCGCTACACCGAGTGCCGGCTGATGCCGCTGGCCATGGAGATGCTGCGCGACATCGACTCTGAGACTGTCGACTTCGTCCCGAACTACGACGGGTCCACCTCCGAGCCGTCCATTCTGCCCAGCCGGATCCCCAACCTGTTGGTCAACGGCTCGTCCGGGATCGCCGTGGGGATGGCGACCAACATCCCGCCGCACAACCTGCGCGAGGTAGCGGCCGGGGTGCAGTGGCTCCTCGACCACCCGGACGCCTCGGCCGAGGAGCTGCTCGAGGCGGTGGTGGCCCGGGTGAAGGGGCCGGACTTCCCCACTGCTGGCTTGATCGTCGGCCGCAGTGGCATCGAGGAGGCCTACCGGACCGGGCGTGGTTCGGTGCGGATGCGCGCGGTCGTCCAGGTCGAGGAGGACCGCAAGGGTCGGCAGACGCTGGTGGTCACCGAGCTGCCCTACCAGGTCAACCCGGACAACCTGGCGGAGAAGATCGCCGATCTGGTCAAAGACGGCCGGCTCGGCGGCATCGCCAACATCCAGGACGAGACTTCGGCCCGGATCGGCCAGCGGTTGGTGATCGTGCTCAAACGCGACGCAGTCGCCAAGGTCGTGCTGAACAACCTCTACAAGCACACCCAGCTGCAGGACACCTTCGGGGTCAACATGCTGGCGATCGTCGACGGCGTACCGCGCACGTTGCGCCTGGACGAGATGGTGCGCTACTACGTCGCGCACCAGGTCGAGGTGATCGTCCGGCGGACCCGATACCAGCTGCGCAAGGCCGAGGAGCGGGCGCACGTCCTCGCCGGGCTGCTGATCGCGCTGGACCACCTGGACGAGGTGATCGCGCTCATCCGCAACGCCGAGTCCGCCGACGCGGCCCGCACCCAGTTGATGCAGCGTTACGAGCTGTCCGAGATCCAGGCCACCGCAATCCTCGACATGCAGCTGCGCCGGCTGGCCGCGCTGGAGCGGCAACGGATCATCGATGAGTACGCCGAGCTACAGCAGCGCATCGTCGGCCTGCAGGCCATCCTGGCCAGCCCGGAGCGGCAGCGCGGGATCATTGCGACCGAGCTCGGTGAGATCGTCGAACGGTACGGCGACGAACGCCGGACTCGGATCATCCCGTTCGAGGGCGACATGTCCGACGAGGACCTGATCGCCGAGGAGGACGTGGTCGTCACGATCACGCGCTCCGGGTATGCCAAGCGCACCAAGACCGACCTCTACCGCTCGCAGCGCCGCGGCGGCAAGGGCGTGCAGGGCGCCGCGCTGCGGCAGGACGACCTGGTCGAACACTTCTTCGTCACCACCACGCACCACTGGATCCTGTTCCTGACGAACAAGGGCCGGGTCTACCGGGCGAAGGCGCACGAGCTGCCGGAGCAGACCCGCACCGCCCGCGGTCAGCACGTGGCCAACTTCCTCGCCTTCGGCCCGGACGAGCGGATCGCCCAGGTGCTCGACATCCGCGACTACGAGGTCGCGCCGTACCTGGTGCTCGCGACCCGGCAGGGGCTGGTCAAGAAGACGGCGCTGAGCGAGTTCGACTCGAACCGCTCCGGCGGCCTGATCGCGGTGAACCTGCGCGACGACGATGAGCTCATCGCGGCTGCCCTGATCGGCCCCGAGAACGACCTGCTGCTGGTCAGCCGACGCGGCCAGTCGATCCGCTTCCCCGCCGACGACGAGTCGCTGCGCCCGATGGGTCGGGCGACCAGTGGGGTGATCGGGATGCGGTTCCACACCGCCGACGAGCTGCTGGCGATGGAGGTTGTCAGCGCCGGGACCGACGTGCTGGTGGCGACCGACGGCGGGTACGCCAAGCGGACCAAGATCGAGGAGTACCCGGTTCAGGGCCGTGGCGGGAAGGGGGTCCTGACCGCCAAGATTGTCGCCAAGCGTGGGCAGCTGGTCGGTGCGCTGATCGTCAAGTCGGAGGACGAGCTATATGCGATCACATCCAATGGTGGTGTGATTCGGACCACCGCTCGGGAGGTGCGCCAGGCGCAGCGCCAGACAATGGGCGTGCGGTTGATCGACCTGCCGGTGGGAGTCACAGTGGTCGCAGTGGCGCGCAACGCCGAGGCCGCCCGCAGCGCGGACCTGTAGGAGGCAGACGACGTGACAACCGCCGACCGCCAGGGCTCGCTGGCGACGACGACACAGCCGACCCAGACCGGCGAGACGCCCAGTGCCGGGTCGCCGAGCGCTGTCGACGCGGCTGCGCCCGGGGCAGCACCGGTTGCAGCGCGGCCGCGGCCGCAGCCGGCGGCAGGATCTGGCGCGACCGCCTTCCGTGGGCCTCGCCGAGCTAGGTTGCTGGTTCGGCGGGTCGACCCGTGGTCGGCGCTCAAGATGACGCTGTGCTATTCGCTGTGCCTGCTCGTCGTACTGCTGGTTGCGGTGGGCGCCCTGTACGCGGTCTTGTCGGCAATGGGGGTCTTCGACTCCATCAACACGGCGGTGCGTGATCTCACCGACTCCGGTGGCCCGGGCGCGACCGGCGGGCTGCAAGTGATCTTCTCGGCCCGGCGCGTCCTGCTGTGGACTGCGCTGTTGGGACTGGCCAATGTCGTGCTGCTGAGCGCGTTGGCGACTCTGGCGGCGTTCCTCTACAACCTGTGCGCGGACATGGTTGGGGGTGTCGAGGTAACGTTGGCCGAGCAGGACTAGGGCCGGTCACCGCCGCCACCGCCCACCGTCCCGCCCCACGCCCGCCCACGCCCGCCCACCACCCGCCACGATGTTGAGCCCACGCGCGGATCCGCGGCGTCGATATCTACGTAGGGTCAACATCGGCGCCAGGTGGCGGCCCACCGTTCGGGTGTGGGGTAGCCTCGCCAAGGCGCCGCGAGGCGGTGCTAAGTCCCGGGCCTGTAGCTCAGCCGGTTAGAGCGCATCCCTGATAAGGATGAGGCCGGAGGTTCAAGTCCTCCCAGGCCCACCGCGGGCGTACGCCCACTCCGCCGACTCGTCAGGAGAGCCTTGTGTCGAGAAAGCTGCTCACTATTGCCTCGCTGATCGCCGCGACTGCTGCACTCGTTCGCCGCAGGCGTCAGCGGCGCGAGGAGCAGGACCTGTGGACGGAGGCCACCGCGCCGCCGGACCTGCGCTGACCTGACGGCTAGCTCCAGATCGGGTCCGAGAATCGGGCCACCTACGTGGATCTCGGGGACGTAGCTCAACTGGCAGAGCACCGCCTTTGCAAGGCGGGGGTTGGGGGTTCGAGTCCCCCCGTCTCCAC
>JADGOU010000138.1 GCA_017882835.1 Frankiaceae bacterium
ATATGGCAGGAGAGCCTCAATTCGGGACGGTCCGTCCGCGCACCGTGCGTTGGACAGCCGCACCCGGTGGTCGACGGCGGACGCCCCGACTGTCCAAGATCCGCCGGACGGCAGAAGGACCGGTTCGTCAGCTCCGCGATTTGGCGGAGCGAAAGACCATCGTCGTACTGCTCCACCACGAAGCTGCTCAGCCGGTGCAGCGCGGCGAGATCGGCCTCGGTTCCGTCGAGCATGAGGCCCAGCACCGAAGCATCGATCCCTGCTCCATCAAACCCGGCACCTGACAGCGATGAAGTCGTTGGCCAGCGGCGGCGCCAGTTGCCCGATTTCGTTCGAAGGACTTGAAGTTACGCGGCAAGCAGCGGACGGCGGTGTCCTGGCGCGACTCCGCGTCGCGGAGCGATCGGCGTCCCGTCCGGAAGCAGCTCGCCGGTGTCGTCGAAGACCACAACGCCGTTGCAGAGCAGAGCCCAGCCGAGGTCGTCCTGGCGGGCGACGACCCGGGCGGCGGCGTGGTCGGTGGCGGTGGCGGCCGGACACGGCGGCTGGTGGCAGCACATGGCATCCCCATACTGGAAGTGATATGGCGTCCGCTCCTGACGGAGGCCTCGAGGCGCCCCGCTCCCTGTTTGAGCAGAGTGGCGCCGAGCCCGGTTGATACGGAGCTTCCTTGTCCTGGCGGGGACCAACGAGCGGGTATCAGCTGTGCCGCCGAGCGCTCGCGACAGGGTGGACGCCGCACCCTCACGGGTCGGCGTCGTCACCCGGGAGCCGGAGGCCGTCATGCGCCAGATCCGCGTCGTCAAGCTACGTCGCAAGGAGCGCCAGGAAGGGCTGGACCTGCGGACGCCGGCTGGGCGGGTGCTCCCGTTCTGAAGGCTGCCGCCGACGGCTCCACCAGGCCGGCCGCCGCTCGGGCGTTGTTGTCGCTCCCCTCACCTCGATCTTGCGTGCGCCCAGCGGAACGGGCGTGACCTCGTGTAGGTGATCTCGCTGTTCGTGCTTGCTGTCGCTCGCTGGTGGAAGTCCGGCCCGGGTAGCTGCCAGGAGGCCCGGTAGCAGGCTGCCGGCGCCCGGGGGGCGCCAGATGTCGAAGCAACAGCGCCGAAAGCCCGCCAGGGGAGCGACTGAACGGTCCGCAGCATCACGCGAGCCCTGCACCGCCGTTAGTTAGAGGTGGCGCAAGGGTGGCAACATGGGGAGCCGAGCCGCTGAAGTCACGGTGAAGGCCACGGACGCGGTGAAGAGCCTGGAGACGCAGCCGCCAAGGGACCCCCGGCGTATGGCCGTGGAACGTCCAGACAGTGACGACGGGAACTGGGGAGGCCCTCTCCGGCCCGGTGACCTGCGGAGAAGTCGCCGGAGCCACTCGCGCCCTATAACCGATGAGAAGTAGATGGCGTGCCGGGTGGGCGTCGGAGGCGGCCGCAGTACCGGTTGAGCCGACCCGAGCGGACAACTCAACCGTCGGGGAGGGAAGGCCCGCTGCTTCGTCGACGCGCTTCGGCGCAGCGAAGGGCGGTTGAGTGCCCTCGTGGCCGGCCGCAGCGAGCAAGATCGAGTCCAAGCCCCGGCTGCATGAGATGATCGGCCGGCGCGCGTCCGATGCTGATGCCGAGCAGACCAACTGGCGATGGGGAGCACGACCGATCGCGGCCTATTGGGTGCGGGCTCTGATCGCGGCGGCCTGCCGGGTGTATGCGATCAACCCGCTGCAGGGCCAAGCCTCACCTGTCCGGCGTCAGCCGAAACCACTCTGTCGTGAGGCGCAGGTGGTCGGCGCGGACGTGGAGACGCACGAGGCCGGTCGGAACCGGGCGCAGCAGGAAGGTGCCGGCGTCGTCCATGGCCGCCGTCGCGGTGTGGCCGTCGGGCGACCGCAACTCCACGGTGCCCGGCGCCGGTGGAACGACCTGCCCCAGCACGCCGCCGGCGCTGACGCCCAGCTCGAGCAGCGAGCCATCGACCTCGAACGTCAGCGTTCGTGGCTCGACCTCCGCGGACCGCACCCCGGTCGGCTCCAGCTCGTCGTGCCGGGAGTCGTGCGAAAGCGTGGCGAGCTCCTCGTCCACCGTCCGCCAGGTGAAGGCACCCCTCGCCTGGGCCGCCACGAGGGGCGGGACCGACTCGGAAGTCTGGAGGGCCTTACGGAACTCGTCGAGAAGCCGGTCGTCGTCATCCCACCATGGCATCCCGGTTCACCTCTCTCTTCCGTCGTCGCTGCCCTGTCCCCCACACCGGCTCGCATGTCGTCACCGGCTTGCATGGTCGGCCATCAGGGCCGCCAGCGCTGGGCTGCGGCGGAGCTTTTCTAGGCACCGCGCCCGCGTCGGCCCGATGCTGCCGACGGGCATACCCATCCGGCTGCTCACGTCGGTGTACGACGGCGGCGGATCGGTCACCAGCAGCGCGATGAGCTGCTGGCACTGCGGCGGCAGGTTGGCCAGTCCAGCCCGCAGGGCGGCCGCCCGCTCCGCCGCGAGCACGCCCGCTGCGACGTCCACGGCATCCACGTCGAGGGCGCGGACGTTCTCGTCGAGGTCGACCGTGCGGCGTGCGGTCCGCAGCGCGTGCAGGCATTCGCGGCTCGTGGTCGTGACCAGCCAACCGGGCAGTGCCCCGGCCTCGCGCAGCCGGTCCAGTCGCTCGACGGTCCGCAGCCACACGGTCTGGCTGACATCGGCGGCATCCGCGTCGGTGAGCCGGTACCGACGACAGACGCTCCAGACCAGACCGGCGTACCGGTCGACCAACTCCTCCCAGGCGGCGGCGTCCCCGGCGGTGGCGGCCGCGACCAGCAGCTCGGTCACCCCCCAGTGGGACGTCACCGGGTCGCCCCCGCCAGCTCTCCGGCCGGAGTCGGGCTCGCCTGCAGTTCCCACGGCTGTCGCGGTATCACCGGCACACGCAGATCGTCCGCGGTCCGGGCCGTCGCGCGCTGACGAAGGAAGCCGGCCGCCGTAAAGGCGTCCACGCGTTCCTGGCCACTGGTCATCACATGAGCCAGCTGACCGCTGACGATGGCCGTTGCGAACGAGGTGCCGGCCCACTTGGCCCAACCGGCGAAAGCGCCGGCTCCAGCGGCCGGGGAGCCGTTGGCCGGGAAGACCGGGAACGTGCTCACCACCTCGTCGCCGGCGGCGGCGAGGTCCACCCACGGCCCGAAGTTGCTGTAGTCCGCCCACCGCCAGCACCCGGCGCTGCTCTCCACCGCCGCGCCGACGGCGACGACCTCGGGCAGAGCCGCTGGGAGGAACGCTTGTGGCGGTTCGCCCGGGTCCCGGTTGCCGGCGGCCGCCACAACGACAGTCCGACGACCCAGTCCCCGAATCGTGTCGGTGAGTAGCGAGGCCTCGCCGACGGTCGGGCGGGCGGATCCGAGGGAAAGGTTGATGATGTCGACACCCTGCTCCGCCAGCTGCTCAACGGCGGCCACCACGGCCGCGGTCCGGCCGTGGCCCGACGGGTCGAGAGCGCGCACGACCCGGACGTCCGCCGCGGGGGCCTGCTGGAGGACGAGCCCGGTGACGAACGTGCCGTGACCGGCGCAGCGAGCCTTCTTCGGGTCGTACGGCGAGTTCTCGACTTCGAGATCCTGGACATGGGCTAGATAGGCACCGGCGCACCAGGGATGCGGCCACATGCCGGTGTCGACCACGCCGATGGTCACACCCGCCCCGTCGTTGGACTCCCGCCGAGCGGATAACGCCCTGGCCGGCAGTGCCGCGTCCCGACCCACGAGATCCTGCGGCAGCGCGCCCATCGACGGTGCCGGCACCTCGAGGGCGTCGTTGGCGTATACACGCGTCCGCAGCTCGACCGGCAGGCTCTGGATTACGCCTCGGACAACCTCGTCGTCGGCCTCCGGGCCCAGCCGGACATGGGCGAGTCGACCACCGGGTTGATCCACCTGGAGCGAGCGGCCGACTACGCTGTCGGCGCGCAGGTGGTCCAGCACCCGGTCGAGGGCCCAGCCCGACACGAGCAGGTGCGGGTACGCGGCGGCGTCGTCCTTTCCGACAATTGCCATGGCGTCCTCTTCCTCGAGCGTCTCTTCGTCCGGAGTGGGACCTCCTGCCTCCTGATACACCTTCGGGGCCACCCGGTTGCCAGACGGGCAGGTCGTGACAGCCCGAGTCACCGGCCTGTTGTTGACCCGCATGATGTGACAAGCAGATGCTGGCAACCGGCGCGGGGCGGAGGGCCTTCGGCGGTGACGACAGCTACCAGCACAGCGATGCGCGCCGCGACCGAGGCCCTGCGATCGGTCCTGGCACAGCCGGTGGAGGCCCAGGCCCGGGCTCTGGCGGCGGCCGAGTTGGCGCGCGGGGAAGCCGACCTGGCGGCGGCGTCCATCGCGGAGCGGGCGCTCGGGCACGTTGCCATGCAACTGGAGCATTTCGACGCCGCCGCCGCACACTTCCGGGCGGCCCGACGACTCGCCGAGACCGCCGGAGACAACGAGCGGGTGGCGGAAGCGCGCTCGAGTCTTTCCTACGTACTCGCCCGGCAGGGCCGGACCCGAGCGGCGTTGCGCGAGATCGACGCCGCGACCGGAGTAGTCCACGGTGTCGCCGCAGCCTGGCTGGAGACCTACCGGGCACTCGTGCTCAAGGGTCTCGGCCGGTGGGACGAGGCGCTGGCGGCCTACCAACGCGCCTTACCGGTGTTCCGGCGGGCGGGTGAGCAGCTCGGTGAGGCCCGGCTGCTCGCCAACCGCGGTGTGGTCCAGGCCTATCGCGGCGCGTACGGCGCCGCGGAGCGCGACCTCGCCCGGGCCGACGCTCTGTTTCTTCAACTCGGGCAGGACTTCAGCTCCGCGGTCGTCCGCCAGACCCTGGGGTACGTCGCCGCTCGCCGGGGAGATGTGCCCCAGGCGCTGTCCCGCTACGACGAGGCCGAAGCGGCCTACCGCCGCCACCGGCCACCTCCGGCCACCTTGTGGATGGATCGCTGCGAGCTCCTGCTCTGGGCTGGACTAGCCGCCGAGGCGCGGGTCTCGGCGGTCCGCGCAGTGGAGGAGTGCCAGCGCTACCGCCAGGCCGCCGACGTGGCCGAGGCACGGTTGCTGCTGGCGCAGGCGGCGCTGCTGGATGGCGGCCCGGATGAGGCCTGGACGACCGCTGCTCAGGCGGCGCGAGCCTTCGCCCGCCAGCGGCGACCCGCCTGGGTCGCGCTCGCCCAGCGAACCATGCTGCAGGCGTGTCTGGCGGGCGCCGGGGACGGCACCGGCTGTTCCCGCGACGCGGTCCGGACCGCCGCCCAACTCGACCGGGCGGGTTGGCGGACCTGGGCCGTCGAGGCGCGGCTGGTGGCCGGTCAGTTGGCCCTAGCCGAGGGCCGCGGCGGAGTCGCCCGGCGGGAGCTCTCGCTGGCCGGCCGCGCCCGGCACCGCGGGCCGGCCTGGCAACGCGCTCAGGGTTGGCAGGCCGATGCGCTGCTGCGGCTGTCCGCGGGTGACCGGGCGGGCGCCCGCCGGGCCGCCAACCGGGGGCTGGCCGTGCTGGAGGAGTACCGCGCCACCCTGGGGGCCACCGACTTGCGCGCCGGTGCGTCGACCCGGTCGAGCGCCCTTGCTGAGATCGGCCTGCGGCTGGAGCTCGCGGAGGGCGCAGCCGCGGCCGCGCTGTGCTGGGTGGAGCGCGCGCGCTATCGGCCTGCTCTACCGGCCCGTCCGGCTCCCGGCCGACGCCGGGCTGGGTCACGATCTGGCGGAACTACGCCGGGCGGCGATCGACGAGCGGGACGCAGTGCGCAGCGGCCGACCCACCGCTGCCCCACGCCGCCGCCAAGTGGAGCTGGAACGGCAGGTCCGCGACCGCAGCCGGACCGCCGGTGGGTCGCAGGCCGTCGGCCGGGCGGTCGTCGACGTCGGCCAGCTACGGTCTCGCCTCGGGGACACCGCGATGGTCGTCTACTTCACCCTCGACGGGCGATTGCATGCGGTCACGGTGGGCCCCGCGCCCGCCCTGCACGACCTCGGCCCGGTAGCGCCCGTGCTGCGCGAACTGGAACTGCTGCCGTTCCTGATACGCCGACTGACCTGGCAGCGCGGTACGCCGGCCTCCCTGCGCGCGGCCGAGTCCGGCGTTCGACACGCTGCAGACTGGCTCGATCAGACTCTGCTCGGGCCGCTGCGTGGATCGCTCGGAGACCGGCCGCTCGTCGTCGTGCCCAACGGGGCGCTGTCGGCGCTGCCATGGTCGGTGCTGCCGTCGTGCCGCGGTCGCCCGCTCTCGGTGGCGCCCTCGGCGACGACCTGGGCGCGCGCAGCCGCCGCCCCGCCCATTCCAGTCGACTCGACGACCGTGCTCGTCGCCGGCCCGGAGCTACCGCACGCCAGGGCGGAGGTCGGGGCGCTCGCCAGGCACTATCCGGGCGCTCGGACTCTGACCGGTCCGGCCGCTACCGCCGGCGCAGTCGTGGCCGCGGTCGACGGCGCGGGGCTCGTCCATGTGGCGGCGCACGGACACTTCCGAGCCGACAACCCGCAGTTCTCGTCGCTGCGACTGCACGATGGACCGCTCACGGCCTATGACCTGGAGTGTCTCGACGCGGCGCCGCACCAGGTTGTCTTGTCCGCCTGCAATTCTGGGCGCACGCCGGATCTCGCCGGTGACGAGGTGCTCGGGCTGGTCGCCGTCTTTCTCGCCCTCGGGACGGTGACGCTCATCGCCACGGTCGCGCCGGTCCCCGACGGGGAGACGGCGAGCCTGATGTGTGACCTGCACGCGCGACTGGTGCGGGGCGCGGCACCAGCGGTCGCCCTCGCTGAGGCCCAGCAGGCGACCGGCGCCAGCGGGGCCGCGCTGGCCGCCTCGTCCGGCTTCGTCTGCTTCGGCGCGTCCTAGCGTCGACAACGGAACCGGGACGGCGATCGCCGGCCGACTGGCGGGAGGTTGCGCCGGACCGGGGCAGGCTACCTGCCTGACCCATCCACCGCGGAAGGAACCATGCCACCCACACGAAAGCCTTCGTCGACTCCGTGCCGTGGGATCTGATGCTAAGGGCACTCGAGCGGCCGCCCACGCTCGGGCCGTCGCCACCCGCGAAGGGCCGCCGGGTCGGGCGGCCCTTCGTCGTCGACCCGGGAGTGGATGTCCGAGACTCAGCGGTGTCCGTGCCCGCGGTGACATGCGGTTCTCGCTGACGATGAGGTTGATCGCGTTCAGCCGGGCCGTCTCGTGCTGCGCGAGCAGAGCCTCGATGCTGCTCATAGGTTGGTTTACTCTCGGTGGCGGCGTCCATGCGGCAGGCGGTACAGGCGACAGCGGTGACCGCACGTAAGGCGGCCACCCGCCTCGTCGTGCTCGCGTCGGCGAGCAGCTCGCCGACCAGGTCCGCGACGGACGCCACCGGGGGTGGCCGAGACGGTGGGAGATCTCTGCCGCGAAGCGGCGTTGCCCGGCGGGGTTACCGCCGGCCAGGCGCCGCCAGTGCAAGGAGGCGATCGGGGCAGCGATCTTGACGGCTTCGGG
>JADGOU010000139.1 GCA_017882835.1 Frankiaceae bacterium
CGCGCTGGCGCAGCTCAGCCGACAGCGCGCGGCGAGCCAGGCCGCGGCCGGCGTGCCGGGACTCCACCCAGGCCGCTGCGAACGCGGTGTCGTCGACCAATCCGACGTCACCAAGACGATCAAGAACAGCCGCAGCCACGTCCGGGGCAACGCCCCGCCGCTGCAGGGCCGCCGCCAGCTGTGCCCGGGTCCGCGGTTGGGTGGTCAGCAGGCGCAGGCAGATGGTGCGAGCGGCGGCCAGCGGATCCGCCGGCTGGTCGTCCGCCGTCGGCCGCGACGTCAGCCCGGTGCCGGCCGGGTGGCCTGCGTCGGCCTGGCGTCGACCGGGTGCCACCTCAGAAGTCCACCGGCGGGGCCGCCACGGTGTCAGCTTCGGCGTCCAGCACGGCGCCGATCCCGAGCTTTTCCTTGATCCGCTTCTCGACCTCGTTGGCGAGGTCAGGGTTGTCGCGCATGAACGCGCGGGCGTTCTCCTTGCCCTGGCCCAGCTGGTCGCCCTCGTAGGTGTACCAGGCGCCGGACTTGCGCACGATGCCCTGCTCCACGCCCATGTCGATCAGGGAGCCTTCCCGGCTGATGCCCTGCCCGTAGACAATGTCGAACTCCGCCTGCTTGAACGGCGGCGCCACCTTGTTCTTCACGACCTTGACCCTGGTCCGGTTGCCGACCGCCTCGGTGCCGTCCTTGAGGGTCTCGATCCGCCGCACGTCGAGCCGGATGGACGCGTAGAACTTCAGCGCCCGACCGCCGGTCGTGGTCTCCGGCGAACCGAACATGACGCCGATCTTCTCCCGCAGCTGGTTGATAAAGATCGCCGTCGTGCCGGAGCTGCTCAGCGCCCCGCTCAGCTTGCGCAAGGCCTGGCTCATCAGCCGCGCCTGCAGCCCGACATGGCTGTCGCCCATCTCGCCCTCGATCTCCGCGCGCGGCACGAGGGCGGCCACCGAGTCGATGACGATGATGTCCAGCGCGCCAGACCTGATCAGCATGTCGGCGATCTCCAGCGCCTGCTCGCCGGTGTCGGGCTGGGAAACCAGCAGGCCGTCGGTGTCGACGCCGAGACGCTGGGCGTAGTCGGGGTCGAGCGCATGCTCGGCGTCGATGAACGCGGCGATCCCGCCGGCGCGCTGCGCGTTGGCGACCGCGTGCAGGGCGACGGTGGTCTTGCCGGAGGACTCCGGTCCGTAGATCTCCACCACCCGTCCGCGGGGCAGGCCGCCAATGCCCAGGGCGACGTCGAGAGCGATGGAGCCAGTTGGGATGACCTCGATCGGCACCCGAGCCTCGTCCCCCAGGCGCATGACCGAGCCTTTGCCGAACTGTCGCTCGATCTGGGCCAGCGCGGTGTCGAGCGCCTTGCCGCGGTCTGGTGTTGCCATGGATGCCACCCGTTTTGCCTCGTGGGTGCCGGGGCCCCGATGGCACCGGCGGATGAGTCGCGAGCGACGCTAGCCGTCGGCTCCGACAGTTCCGCGGCGCGAACCGGCATCTGTGGACTGCCTGTCGTCGTACACAGTAGACGAACGTCTGTTCGACCTGCGGCCGACACGCCGGTCGGCGGCGGTGCCGGTTCAGCGCTCACGCGCGGGCACGGCGAACGCCTCGCACACCGCCAGCCACACCCGCTTGGCGTCTTCACCCTCGGCCAACGCCTCGCGTACGGTCCGGCCACCGAGGTCGGCGAACACGTGGTCGCGGGCCAAGGACTCGGCGTACGCCGAGCCAAACCGCCGCTCCATCCGGCGCCAGAACTCGGTGCGGCGCACCGCACCAGGATAGGCCGCCGGGAGCCGCGTCGACCCGGGCGGCGCACGGGCGAATCCGAGCCGCCGGAGCGCAACTGTCGGTGCGCCGGGAGAGACTGCGACCATGCCATCGGACCGGCCGCGAGCCCACAGCCAACCGCCGTCGGCGGATCCGCTGGCGCGCTTCTCCCCGGCCACCCGGGCGTGGTTCGGTAGCGCCTTCCCGGCGCCAACCGCGGCCCAGGCCGGTGCCTGGGACACGATCGGCGACGGCCGCAACGTGCTGGTGGAGGCCCCCACCGGTTCCGGCAAGACGCTGGCGGCCTTCCTGTGGTGCCTGGACCGACTCGCTTTCCGGGCGACCGAGCAGACCGCACCGGCCGTCGGCTGCCGCGTGGTCTATGTCAGCCCGCTGAAAGCGCTGGCGGTGGACATCGAGCGCAACCTGCGTTCGCCACTGGCCGGGATCCGCAACGCCGCCACCCGGCTCGACCTGCCGGTGCCGGACATCCGGGTGGCGATGCGTTCCGGCGACACCCCCGCTGACGAGCGCCGGCTGTTCGCCCGCCGCCCGGCGGACATCCTGATCACCACGCCCGAGTCGCTGTTCCTGCTGTTGACCTCGGCCGCCCGGGCGGCGTTGACCGACGTCGAGACCGTGATCGTCGACGAGGTGCACGCCGTCGCCGGAACAAAGCGCGGCGTCCACCTCGCGCTCTCGCTCGAACGGCTGGATGCGTTGCTCCCTCGCCCCGCGCAGCGCATCGGGCTGTCCGCCACCGTGCGGCCGGTCGAAGAGGTGGCCCGCTTCCTCGGCGGCGCCCGCGAGGTGGCGGTTGTTCAGCCGCCGGCCGCGAAGACTGTCGAGATCCGGGTGGAGGTGCCGGTCGAGGACATGTCCGCTCTTGGGGAGAGCACCGGCGAAGCCCGCGCCGGCGGATCTGCCGCCGGGCCGGAGGAGCGCAGCTCGATCTGGCCGGCGATCGAACGCCGCATTGTTGAGCTGATCCGCGCCCACCGCTCCACCATCGTGTTCGCAAACTCCCGGCGGCTGGCCGAGCGGCTCTGCGGCCGGCTGAACGAGATCGTCGGCGAGGAGGCGCTGGCCGCCGGCGAGAACCCACCAGAGATTGCCCGCGCGCATCACGGCAGCGTCTCCCGCGAGCAACGCAGCGTCATCGAGGAGGCCCTGAAGGCGGGTCGGCTGCCGGCGGTGGTCGCCACCAGCAGCCTGGAGCTCGGCATCGACATGGGAGCGGTGGATCTGGTCATCCAGGTCGAGGCGCCACCCTCGGTGGCCAGCGGCCTGCAGCGGGTCGGCCGCGCCGGCCATCAGGTCGGCGCGGTGAGCCGCGGCGTCATGGTCCCGAAGTACCGGGGTGACCTGGTGCAGTGCGCCGTCGTGGCCGAACGGATGCACGCCGGCGCTATCGAGTCGCTGGCCTACCCGCGCAACGCCCTGGACGTGCTGGCCCAGCAGATCGTCGCCATGGTGGCGATGGAGCCGTGGTCGGTGGACGAGCTCGCGACGCTGGTCCGGCGGGCGGCGCCGTACGCCGGTCTGCCGACCACCGCGCTGGAGGCGACGCTGGATATGCTCGCTGGCCGCTACCCCAGCGACGACTTCGCCGAGCTGCGCCCCCGGCTGGTCTGGGACCGGGCAAACGGGGTGCTGACCGGTCGCCCGGGCGGCCAGCGGCTGGCGGTGACCAGCGGCGGGACGATCCCGGACCGCGGGCTGTTCGGCGTCTTCCTGGCTGGTGAGTCAGCCGCCGGCGGCGGGGGCCGGCGGGTCGGCGAGCTGGACGAGGAGATGGTCTACGAGTCCCGGGTCGGTGACGTCATCACGCTGGGCTCGACCGGCTGGCGGATCGAGGACATCACCGTCGACCGGGTGCTCGTCACGCCGGCGCCCGGGCAGCCGGGCAAGCTGCCGTTCTGGCACGGCGACGCGCCCGGCCGGCCGGTCGAGCTGGGCCGGGCGCTGGGCGCGTTCCTGCGCGAGATGGCCGCGTTGCCGGCGCCCGCGGCCACCGCCCGGGCGCGCGCGGCCGGGCTGGACGAATGGGCGGCGGGCAACCTGGTCGGCTACCTCGACGAGCAGCGGGCGGCCACCGGTCGGCTGCCGGACGACCGCACGATCCTGGTGGAGCGGTTCCGGGATGAGCTCGGGGACTGGCGGGTCGCGGTGCACTCGCCGTTCGGCGCCCGGGTGAACGCCCCGTGGGCCCTCGCCTTGGTGGCGGCACTGCGTCAGCGGTACGGCGTCGAGGCCCAGGCCATGCACTCTGACGACGGCATCGTGCTCCGGTTGCCAGAGGCCGACGAGCCACCGCCGGCCGCCTTGGTCGTCTTCGCGCCCGACGAGGTCGAGGCCGCCGTGCAGGCCGAGGTCGGCGGCTCGGCGCTGTTCGCCTCCCGGTTCCGGGAGTGCGCGGCCCGCTCGCTGCTGCTCCCCCGGCGGACCCCCGGCCGGCGCACCCCGCTGTGGCAGCAGCGGCAGCGCTCGGCGCACCTGTTGCAGGTGGCGAGCCGGTTCACCGACTTCCCGGTGGTGCTGGAGACCATGCGGGAGTGCCTGCAGGACGTCTTCGACGTACCGGGCCTGATCGCACTGATGCGCGACGTGGAGACGCGCCGGGTGCGGTTGGTGGACGTGGAGACGCCGGCGCCGTCGCCGTTCGCCCGCTCACTGCTCTTCGGGTACGTCGGCGCGTTCATGTACGAGGGCGACACGCCGCTGGCGGAGCGGCGGGCGCAGGCGCTCTCGCTCGATCCGACACTGCTCGCTGAGCTGCTGGGGCAGGCCGAGCTGCGCGAGCTGCTTTCGGCCGAGGCGCTGGTCGAGGTCGAACGCGAGCTGCAGCGGCTGACCCCCGACCGGCGGGTCCGGGACCGAGAGGGCACCGCCGACCTGCTGCGGCTGCTGGGGGACCAGAGCACCGCTGAGCTCACGGCGCGAGGGGCCGACTCGTCATGGCTCGCCGAGCTGGCCGCCGCCCGCCGGGTGCTCGAGGTCCGCATCGGCGGCGAGCCGCGCTGGGCGGCGATCGAGGACGCCGGGCGGCTGCGGGACGCCCTCGGCGTACCGCTGCCAGTGGGCATCCCAGCGGCGTTCCTGGAGCCGGTGACCGACCCACTCGGTGACCTGGTCGCGCGGTTCGCCCGCACCCACGGGCCGTTCCTGCCGGCCGAGGTGGCCGGCCGGCTGGGGCTCGGGCCGGCGGTGGTGGGGACCGCGCTGGCCCGGTTGGCCGGGCAGGGTCGGGTGCTGCACGGGGAGTTCCGGCCAGGCGGCGTCGACCTGGAGTGGTGCGACGCCGAGGTGCTGCGGGCGTTGCGGCGCCGCTCGCTGGCGAAACTGCGGGCGGAGGTCGAGCCCGCTCCCCCGGTAGCCCTGGCTCGCTTCTTGCCGGAATGGCAGGGCATGGGCGCCGACCGGGACCACGCCGGTCGCGAGTACGGCGCCGACGGGCTGTTGCGGGTGGTGGAGCAGCTGGCTGGCGTTGCCGTCCCGGCGTCGGCCCTCGAGCGGTTCGTGCTGCCGGCCCGGGTCGCCGACTACCGCCCGGCGCTGCTCGACGAGCTGACCGTCGCCGGTGAGGTGCTCTGGTCCGGCACCGGCTCGCTGCCCGGCTCTGACGGGTGGGTGTGCTTGACGTTGCCGGACAGCGCCGCCCTGCTGCTCCCGCTGGCGACGGCGCCGGAGGAGTCGCCGCCGGTGCACCAGGCGGTGCTCGACGCGCTGGCCGGAGGGGCGGCGCTCTTCTTTCGTGACCTGTCCAACCGGGTCGCCGCGGACGGCCCGGTCGACGACCCGACGTTACTGGCGGCGGTGTGGGACCTGGTGTGGGCCGGCCTGGTCACCAACGACACGCTGGCGCCGCTACGGGTGCTGCTCGGCAACCGGCCCAGAGCCGGCCCGGTCGGCGGCGTCCGGTCCGGCCGGATGGGTCGACGTGGTGCCCCGCTGCCGCACCGGCCGGGGTTGCCCCGCGGACCGGCGCTGCCGAGCCGGACCGGCCCGGTGACCGGGACCGGGCGATGGTCGTTGCTCCCAGTTCGGGACACCGATCCGACCCGGCGGGCGCACGCGCTGGCCGAGTCCCTGCTCCATCGACACGGGATCTTGACCCGCGGTGCCGTCGCCGCCGAGGGCAGCAGCGGCGGGTTCGGCGCGGTGTACCCGGTGCTGAAGGCGCTGGAGGACTCCGGTCGCTGCCGGCGGGGCTACTTCGTCGAAGGGTTGGGTGGCGCCCAGTTCGCGCTGCCGGGCGCCGTGGACCGAATGCGCAGCGCGGCTTCGGGCAGTACCCGCCGGGGTGTCGGTGCAGACAGCCTGGACGCGCCCCGATCCGCCCTGGTACTGGCCGCCGCTGATCCAGCCAACCCGTACGGCGCGGCCTTGCCGTGGCCGGCGCGCGACCCTGCGCCCCGGGACACCGGGCGGCCCGATACCGCCGCTGCGCAGCCCATCCCCACCGAGGCGTCCGCCGGGCACCGACCGGGCCGCAAGGCCGGCGCGCTGGTTGTGCTCGTCGATGGGGAGCTGGTGATCTACGTCGAGCGCGGGGGCCGCACGTTGCTGTCCTGGACCGAGGACGCGCAGCGACTCCAACCCGCGGTCGAGGCGCTGGCCGGCGCCGTCCGGGCCGGCGGGCTGGGTCGGCTCACCGTCGAGCGCGCCGACGGTGCCGCCGTACTGACGTCCCCGCTGGGCGCCGCCTTAGAGGGCGTCGGCTTCCGCCCCACTCCGCGCGGCCTGCGGCTGCGTCCGTGATCTACCAGCTCGACGCGATCCTGGGCCGGCGCCCGACTTACGCCGGGGTGCTGATGGCTCGGTAGGCCACTCGGGTGACGTTCGCACCGGCGCAAACAGTCTGTCCGCCGCGGTGACGACACGCACCCATGGCGAAACCTGGATGCCGCCGCGGCCGGCTGCGCGCGGTCGGCCCCCGGTTCACCGGACTGCTGTTCACGCTGAGCGCAGTGATCGTCTTGCCGCTGGCCGGCACTGCTTATGCGGCCGCCGCAGCGCCCGCCACGGGGCCGGCACCGGCACCGGCCTCGCCGCGCCCCGTCCGGTCCGCCACCTTGGCCGCCACCTTGGCCGACGACGCGGCCGCCACCTTGGCCGACGCACCGGCCGCCGGGCCGGTTCGGCTCTCGGTGGCGACGACTGCCAACGGTCGATTGACCGTCCGGCCCGAGGTCGCGCCAGACCGCGTCCAGGCCAAAGCACTGGTCCTGCGAGTGCTCGCCGATCCGGCCGTCGTGGCCGTCGGCCTGTCCCGCGCCGTCCACCTTGCGACCACGTTGAGCAACGACCCACAGCGGGCGCAGCAGTGGGCGATGACCACCCTGGACGCCGAGCACGCCTGGTCGGTCCACACCGCCGCGGGCGTGATCGTCGCGGTGATCGACAGCGGCGTGCAGCGCAACCACCCGGACCTCGCCAGCGTCGTGCTGCCAGGCACCGACTTGGTGACGCCCGGTGGCGACGGCGGCAACGACCTGAACGGCCACGGCACGCATGTCGCCGGCATCGTCGACGCGGTGGCCAACAACGGCATCGGGGTGGCCGGCCTGGCGCAGCAAGCCCAGATCCTGCCGATCCGCGTCACGGACGCGGCCGGATCCGGCACCAGCACCGCGGTGGCGCAGGGTGTCAGCTACGCGGTCGCTCGGGGTGCCAAAGTGATCAACATGTCGCTCACGATGGACGGCGACG
>JADGOU010000140.1 GCA_017882835.1 Frankiaceae bacterium
GTCGTTGCGCGGTCCGGGCGGGTCGGCCACCCGGACCACCGGGGACATGGCGACGGCGAACGGTATAGCCTCGAACATGTGTTCTAGTATAGTGGGCGCCACCGACAGAAACGGGCGGCCTGTGGACACCGCCGTACGCGGCAGCGAACCGATAGCGGGTGACAGTCGGCCCAGGCAGCCCCGGCCGCCTCCATCCGGCCGCCCCCATCCAGCCGCCCCCATCCAGCCGCCGCAGACCGGCGCTCTCACCCGGTCGCAACGGCGGGCTGGTCGGGCGCGGCTGTCGCGACAGTGAGCTGTCGAGACTGCACCGCTCGCCGGACGATCGGCCCGGCGCTCGCGCGCCGCAGCCATCCCGCTCGGCGACCGCTCGGGTAGGTCGGAACGACAGTGGCCGCCAGCGCGACTAGATCGCTGTAGACGTCTTGCCGCAGCCGCCGGAGCAGGGCCTGACTCGTGCTCTTCAGTACGGTGGTCAGGGTCGCCGCGGTGACTCCGAGCGCGCCGAGGCCGCCGAGGACGGTGCCGCCCCCCGAGCCGACGCCGGAGGCGGCCCGCCATAGCGCTGCGCCGATCAGGATGACGCCGGCTGCCGCCAGCACCAGCTGCGGCCACAGGCTGCGCAGCATGTGGCGCGCGCTGCGCCAGCTGCGCAGTAGCGCATACGGCTGGACCAGCGTGGACGGATCCTGTCCTAGGACCATCAGCTCATACCAGCGCCGGGACTGCTCGTAGAGCTGGTCCGGCGCGTCCGGCTGACTGCGCCACCCCTTGCCGGCCGCGACGCACCCCCAAACCTCGAGAGTGCCCGCGACAGCGGTGGGGGTCAGCCCGTTGAGGTAGCCACCGAGCCGGCCGGCGAGCCGGCTGAGCTCACCGCGCCGGGCCGGCCCGAGCAGGAACCCCCAGTTCGCGCCAGCCACATCAATGCCACCAGACGCTGCCGGTACGGCGTCCCAGTCGTGCGCCCAGTAGCACTCCGCCAACCCGCGGCCGAGCAGGTAGCCACAGGCCGCCATGTCGGAGCGGGCGTTCAGCGTGTCTTGAATGTGCGCGTCCCAACGGCGCAGCAGTTCGGTGACGTCGTCGAAACCCACGCGGCGATCGGGTGCTACCGCACCACCTGCCGCGGCCGAGCGCGCAGCAGTGAGCGTCGCCAGCTGCTCGGCGTACGTAGTCGGCTGACCCTCACCCGCCGGCGTGGGCGTTGCGTCGACTTCCAGTGCTGCCGCCAGCGCGGTCAGCAGTTGCTCGGCCTGCGCTCGGGCTTCGGCCTCGGTGCGCTCCGGCCGCAGCGGAAGGGCGGAGCCGTTGCCCCGAGAGGACGACGACGTCGTCGGCTGGCGACCGACCGGTCGGTTGCGACCGTGGACCTCCGCCAGGCACCAGCCCAGGCGAACCGCGTCGAGCACCCGGTGCGCGTCCCGCGGAGCTGCCACGGTCGACCTCCTCATAGCGACCCCGCTCGTCGTCGCTGCGTGGCGGCATCCGCGCTCGGCGCTGGCGGCGTGGTGCAAGGCGTGGTGCAAGGCGTGGTGCAGGGCGTGGTTCAAGGCGGAGCAAAGTGCGGAGGTATCAGATCCGCCGTGCCGGCGTCTAGTCTTCCGACTTTCGATCCCGACCCGTCCCCGACCGGGGGGGCCGATCCGGCAACGCTGCGGAGCAGAAGAATGGCAGACATTGACCACGTGGTCGTGCTCATGCTGGAGAACCGCTCCTTCGACCACATGCTCGGATTTCTCCAGCACCCCGACCCCGAGTTCGACGGCCTGCTGCGCGGCGGCCGGTACACCAACCCGGGCTGGAACGGCGGCTCGCCGGTGGCGGCGACGCCGCAGGCTAAGCGGGTGCTGCCGGTCGGCCCGGACCACTCCCACGACGCGGTTCTGGAGCAGCTGTCGGTGCCGGCATTCGGTCCACGGCGTCCGAGCAATCAGGGGTTCGTGACCAGCTACGAGCGCAAGTGCCGCGGGCTGGCTGCGCCCAGCTTCGGCGGTCTGCTGGGCCCGTTGGTCAACCGCCTGGTCAGCCGTCGGGCCGCGAAGACGGCACCCGCACCCGAGCGGGGTCCGCTGGTGATGCTGTGCCAGCCGCCGGAGCAGATCCCGGTACTGGGCCGGCTGGCGCTGGACTTCGCCGTCTGCACGCGCTGGTTCTGCTCGGTGCCCGGCGAGACCTGGCCGAACCGCAACTACGCCCACGCCGCCACCTCCGACGGTGAGACCGAGATCGCGCTGCGCCCGTACACCGACCGGACCATCTTCGAGCTGCTCGAGGAGCACGGTCAGAGCTGGCACGTCTACCACGACGACACCCCGCAGCTGTGGGCGTTTCCGGCGCTGTGGGACACCCCCGAGCGGCACGCCAACTGGTACCCCTCGGCCGACTTCGCCGCTCACGTGGCCGCGGGCATGCTGCCGGCGTACTCCTGGATCGAGCCGAACCACCGGCCGCCACTGCACACGCCCGACCACCAGCCGGTGCTGGGCGGGTCGCCGTCGCTCAGCACCAGCCAGCACCCGGAGAACAACGGCGTGGCGAACGCGGCCTACGACGCCTATGTCGATGACGGGGACACCGACTTCGCCCGCGGGGAGTCGTTGATAGCCATGGTGTACGAGGCGCTGCGGGCCAACCCGGACGTCTTCCAACGCACCCTCCTGCTCATCACGTACGACGAGCACGGCGGCCTCTACGACCACGTGCCGCCGCCGGTCGGAGTGCCCAGCCCGGGCGACCCGATCGCCCTGTCGGGCCGGCTGTTGGGCGCGATCTTCCACCGCCGGACGCCCGCGTTCGACTTCACCATGCTCGGTCCGCGGGTGCCGGCCGTCGTCGTATCGCCGTACGTCTCCGCGGGCACCGTCGACGGCCAGACCCATGACCACGCCAGCATCCCGGCCACGCTGCGGGCGCTGTTCGCGCCGCAGGCGGCGCCGCTGACTGCCCGGGACGCTTGGGCGGCGCCGTTCCACCGGTCGTTGACGTTGCTGAAGCCTCGCACCGACGCCGACCTGCCCGACCTGTCCGCCTACGTCGGCCCGGCCCGGCCGGCCATGGCGGCCTCGGCGGACCTGGCCGCCGGGCCGGAGGCGGTGCCGGACATTCCGACCGACGCCAAGTTCCCGCACTACTACGACGACTTCGTCGCCCAGGCCGACCAGGTGCAGCAGCACCTGGCTGACGTCGGGGAGCCAGAGGTGGCGGGTTCCGACGCCCGCCAACCGGTCGAGCGGGCCGTTGAGGTCAGCGCGGCATTCGCCAGCGCGGCCTCCCGACACCGCGAAGAGGCGGCGGCACACCCCGGCTGAGCCGGGGTGGGGACGCTGCTAGCGCGGACCGGCGAGCTCCGGCGGCAGCGGGATCTTGCCGTCACTCGCCGAGCCGACGACCTCTCGGGCGAGGTGGTGTACGCGCCGGCCGCGGGCGCGGGCCACCCGGCGCAGCCGCTCGAACGCGTTCCGCGGACTGGTGTGCTGGCGCTCGCTGAGCACCCCGATGGCCTGCTCGACCACCACCCGCGCCGCGAGCGCATGCTCCAGTTGGGTGACCGAGAGCCGCAACCGGTCGACCTCGTCCAGCCCGGAGTCCGGACGAGCCGGCCGCGGGGGCACGCTCACGTCACCGGCCAGCAGGTCGGCCAGCACCATCGCGCTGATCAGGTCGCTGGTGGCCAGGTCGGCGCGAACGTCGGCAGCGGTGGCGCCGCCGGTCGCGGCTGGCCCGGCCGGCTCGGAGACCCGCCAGCCCGTCGGCGTACGCCGGATCACCGTCCCGGCGTCGAGCGGAGCCCGCAGATGCGCGCCCAGTACGTCGGCCAGGTGGCGCAGCACCGCCACGGCGTCCTCGGAGACCGGCATGCACCGCCGGTCCGCGCCGCACAGCGTCGCGACGACCGAGCCGTCGGCGGAGCGCACCGGCACGCCGACGTAGGAGCACACCCGGAGCTGGGCGGCGATCGGGGAGTCCGCGTAATGCGGGTCGGTGGTCGCCTCGGTGGTGCGCGCCGGCGCGCCGGCGAGCATCCGGGCACAGAAGGAGTCGGCCCGGTCCAGCCGGTCACCGTCGGCGACCCCCAGACCGCTGCCCAGCACTCGCGCGAAGGCGAAGCCCTCGGCATCAAAGGTTCCGATGAAGACGACCTCCATGCCGAGCAGCTCAGCCGCCGTCGCCAAGACGGCGTCGACGGCGGGGTGGCTCAGCAGCGTGGTCGGCATGGCTTCATGCGCTGGCCTTCAGGTGGCCCGTGACCTTGGCGAGCGAGGGGTTGGTCAGCGCCGTGCCGTCGGCGAAGACCACAGTCGGCACCGTCTGGTTACCGCCATTGACCCGCATGACCAGGTCGGCAGCGGTCGGGTCGTGCTCGATGTTGACCTTGGCGAACGGCACGCCGGTCCGCTCGAGCTGCCGCTGCAACCGGGCGCAGTAGCCGCACCATGTCGTGCTGTAGACGGTCAGCTCCGCAGGCATCGAGACCCTTTCCTTCTTCGGTACGCCGACCTTCGGTACGCCGACCGCCCAGGCCAACGTCTGGGCATTATCCCTGTCAACCGGCACTGGATGCGTTCCCTTCCAGTCCCGTGGTCGGTGCCCGGCGTCCGCCTGCAAGCATGCTCGGGTGACTTCGCCCGGCTCCCACGTCGGCCCCCCGGTCGGGGCGGCCGAGGCGGTCCTGGCCGCGCTCGACCCCGAGCAGCGGACGGCCGTGCTGGCCGTCCGCGGGCCGGTGTGCATCCTGGCCGGCGCCGGGACCGGCAAGACCCGCACGATCACCCACCGGGTCGCCTACGGAGTGTTGACCGGGATGGTGCCGGCCTCGCAGGTGCTCGCGGTGACCTTCACCGCCCGGGCGGCCGGTGAGCTGCGCGGCCGGTTACGGGCGCTCGGCGTCGGCGGCGTACAGGCCCGCACCTTTCACGCGGCGGCGCTGCGCCAGCTCGGCTACTTCTGGCCGCGCACGGTGGGGGGCGAGCTGCCCAGGATCGTGGAGAACAAGTACCAGCTGGTGGCCAACGCGGCCGCGCGTGCCGGCCTGCGTCCGACCCGCGAGCAGGTGCGCGACCTGCTCAGCGAGATCGAGTGGGCCAAGTCTTCGCTGCACGGCGCCGACGACTATCCGGTCGCGGCCCTCGGCGCGCACCGGGACCCGCCGTTCGAGCCGGTTGTGGTGGCGACGGTGTTCGCCTCCTACGATCAGCTCAAGACGGCACAAGGTGTGCTGGACTTCGACGACCTGCTGCTGCTGATGGCCGCGGTGATCGGTGACTACCCAGAGGTGACGACCGAGGTCCGGGACCGCTATCGGCACTTCGTCGTCGACGAGTACCAAGACGTGACCCCGCTGCAGCAGCAGCTGCTGGACGCCTGGCTGGGCGAGCGGGACGACCTGTGCGTCGTCGGAGACGCCCAGCAGACGATCTACTCCTTCGCCGGGGCCGCACCGTCGTACCTGCTGGATTTCGCCCGCCGCTTCCCGGCCGCCACCGTGGTCCGGCTGGTGCGCGACTACCGGTCGACCCCGCAGGTGGTGGACGTGGCCAACCGGTTGATAACCGGTGCGCCGCAGGCGGCCCGGCTGCGGCTGGTCGCCCAGCGCCCGGCCGGACCGGTGCCGACCATTGCCGAGTACGACGACGAGCCCGCGGAAGCCGCGGCGGCGGCGCGGCGTTGCCAGCACCTGATCGCCGCCGGCACGCCGGCGCACGAGATCGCGGTGCTCTACCGGGTGAACGCCCAGTCCCCGGCGTACGAACAGGCGTTCGCCGCCGCCGGCGTGCCCTTCGTGCTGCGCGGCGGCGAGCGGTTCTTCGACCGCGCCGAGGTGCGCGACGCTGTGGCCCTGCTGCGGGCGGCGGCGCGGGCGGCGGACGGGGACGCGCCCGGGACCCTGGTCGGTGCGGTCACCGACGCGCTGGCTGCCCTGGGGTTCGCCCTCGATGCCCCACCGGCCGGTGCGGGGGCAGTGCGGGAACGGTGGGAGTCCCTGGCCGCCCTGGCCGCCCTCGCGGCGGACTTCGCTGCCGCCGCGCCGGCGGCCGCGCTGCCGGAGTTCGTCACCGAGCTGGCCGAACGCTCGGCCGCGCAGCACGCCCCGACCGTGGACGGCGTCACGCTGGCGTCCCTGCATGCGGCCAAGGGGCTGGAGTGGGACGCCGTCTTCCTGGTCGGGTTGGTCGACGGCACCGTGCCGATCACCCACGCGGTCACCCCGGCCCAGGTCGAGGAGGAGCGCAGGTTGCTCTACGTCGGGGTCACCCGCGCCCGGGTGCATCTGCATCTGTCCTGGGCACTCGCCCGCGCGCCGGGCGGTCGGCGGGCTCGGCGGCCCAGCCGGTTTCTCGCCGGCATGCCCGGGGTGGCGGGCAAGCGGTTCGCCGGCCCCGGCGCCGGCGCCACCGGCGAGCGATCCGGCCGCCGGTCGAGTGGTTCGGCCGCATGCCGGGTGTGTGCGCGCCCGCTGGCGTCCGCGGTCGAGCGCAAGCTGCGGCGCTGCCAGAGCTGTCCGGCCGACCGGGACGAGCGGTTGTTCGAGCGGTTGCGAGAGTGGCGGATAGAGCGGGCGCGCCAGCAGGACCAGCCAGCGTTCGTGGTGTTCACCGACGCGACGTTGACCGCCATCGCGGAGGCGCGGCCAGGCACGGTGGCCGAGCTGGTGGCTATCCCAGGAATCGGGCAAGCCAAGCTGGACCGGTACGGCGAGGACGTGCTGGCGTTGGTCACCGCAACCCCGGATCGCGTCGATGACCCCGGATCGCGTCGATCCGGGTGAATAATCGCTTGCCGACCGGATGCGAACGGGCCTACGTTTTCGGGACGGCCTTGTTGGGTGGCCCGCTACCGGTTTGAAGGAGGTGCGCCGATGACCTGGACGCTTGCCGTTCCCGCGCTGGCTGTCGCCCGCACCGTTGCCGGTGCGCTCAACGCCGTTGGCCGGATGCGGCCGGCCGGCCGAGGTGGCGCCGCGACGCCGTTCGACGTGGTGGGAATGCTTCCTCGAGGTGTGTTGGTCTGACCTGACCGGCTGCCACGAGGCCGCGGACCCTCAGGGCTCCGCGGCCTTTTCGCGTCCGCCGTCAGTGCGCGTGCACGTCCGCCAGTCCCTCGACCCGCCAGTAGTACGACTTGCCAGAAAGAGGCGTGCCATGTTGGCCACGTTGATCGCCGGCGGCGACGTGGAAACCGTCGACTTGCCGTGCTGGCAGGTCGACCCGGACCTGTTCTTCGCCGAGTCTCCGGCCGAGGTCGAGCGGGCTAAGGCCGTCTGCGCGGACTGCCCGATACGCCCGGCATGCCTGGCCGGAGCCGTGCAGCGCGCCGAGCCATGGGGCGTATGGGGCGGGGAACTGGTCGTGGCCGGTGTCGTCGTACCTCGCAAGCGCCCGCGGGGGCGACCGCGCAAGCATCCAAAGGCGGCCGCGTAAGGAGCTGCT
>JADGOU010000141.1 GCA_017882835.1 Frankiaceae bacterium
GGAGTCTATGCCTGGAAGGGCGAGACGCTCGAGGAGTACTGGGACTGCACCGAGCGGGCGCTGCGCTGGCCCGACGGTGGCGGTCCGAACATGATTCTCGACGACGGCGGAGACGCGACCCTGCTGGTGCACAAGGGGGTCGAGTTCGAGAAGGCCGGCGTGGTGCCGGCCGCGGCCAAGACCGACGCCGAGGAGTGGGTGGTCATCCTCGGCGTGCTGCGGCGCTCGCTGGCCGAGGACCCGCACCGCTGGACCAACATCGCCAACAGCGTCCAGGGCGTGACCGAGGAGACCACCACCGGCGTGCACCGGCTCTACCAGATGCAGGAGCGCGGCGAGCTGCTGTTTCCGGCGATCAACGTCAACGACTCGGTGACGAAGTCGAAGTTCGACAACCGCTACGGCTGCCGGCACTCCCTGATTGACGGCATCAACCGGGCCACCGACGTCATGATCGGCGGCAAGGTCGCCGTCGTCTGCGGCTTCGGCGACGTGGGCAAGGGCTGCGCCGAGTCGCTGCGTGGCCAGGGCGCGCGCGTGATCGTGACCGAGATTGACCCGATCTGCGCCCTGCAGGCGGCGATGGAGGGCTACCAGGTGCTCACCCTGGACGACGCCCTGTCTACCGCCGACATCTTCATCACCGCCACCGGCAATCGCGACGTGATTACCGCTGACCAGATGGCCCGGATGAAGCACCAGGCGATCGTCGGCAACATCGGCCACTTCGACAACGAGATCGACATGGCCGGGTTGGCGGCGTACGACGGCGTCGAGCGGGTGGGTATCAAGCCGCAGGTGGACAAGTGGGTCTTCCCCGACGGCCACGCGGTGATCGTGCTGTCCGAGGGCCGGCTGCTCAACCTGGGCAACGCCACCGGACACCCGAGCTTCGTGATGAGCAACTCGTTCACCAACCAGACCATCGCCCAGGTCGAGCTGTTCACCAAGAACTCCGAGTACGACGCGAAGGTCTATGTGCTGCCCAAGCACCTGGACGAGAAGGTGGCCCGGCTGCATCTGGACGCATTGGGAGTGCGGCTGACCCGGCTCACCTCGGAGCAGTCCGCCTACATCGACGTCCCGGTGGCCGGACCGTTCAAGTCCGACGCCTACCGTTACTGACTCTGGACCGACTGACCCACGGCTGAGCGCGGGGGTGGGTCAGCGCACCGGTGCGAACCGGACCAGGGACGCCGGCACCGCGACCGCTGACCCGACGGCTGTCTCCCCAGTAGCGCGTGAGTTGGTCCGCCGCAACGGGACCGGCCGTGGAGTCGTCTTCACTGTGGATGCCGGCGCTTGGCGCAGGGCGGACGAGGGCCGGGTCGTGGCGGTGGACCGGTTCGGGCTGGACTGACCGGCGGGGCACTCGGCGTCGCACCGTCGCATCAGTGGAGGCGGTTGTTATGCGCGTGGTCGACAGCCGGGGGCTGCCGCTGACCACGACCGCCGCCGCGGCCGGGCACTACCGCGACGGGGTGGACGCCTGGCTGCGGGTGCAGGAAGGGTTCGGCCCAGCGATGCTGGCCGCCCGGCGCGAGGACCCCGGATTCGCGCTGGCGGCCGCCGGGCTGGCGCTGGACGCCGCCGTGCGGGGCGACACCGGACCGGCCCGGACGTGGCTGCGGGCGGCGCAGGCCGACGCACCACGGGCGAGCGAGCGCGAGCGCAGCCACGTCGCCGCCGCCGCGGCCCGGGTCGAGCAGCCGCTGCACCACGCCGTCGACCACCTGGCCGGGCACGTCCGCCGGCACCCGCGCGACGCGCTGGCCTTCTCGGCGACCATGAGCACGCTGCTGTACTCCGGGCTGCCCGGGTTGGCCGCCCGGCTGGTCGGGCTAACTAATGGACGACGTCCGGTCGGCGTACGGGGCCGACGACTGGTGGTGGCTCGGCACCGAGGCGTTCTGGCGATAGGAACAGGGTCGGTATGCGGGGTCGGCGGTCCTGGCTGACAGGGCGCTGACACTGGATCCGCGGGCCGGCTGGGCCGTGCACGCCCGGACCCACGTCGACTACCAGACCGCTGGCGGCAGCGTGGACCATGTGCTCGGACTGGCCCGGCTGGATGGCTGGCTGGCGGTCGGAGCGACCACGGCGGTGCTGGCCAGCCACCTGAGCTGGCACGCCGCCCTGCACGAGCTGGCGCGGGGGGACTGCGCCGCGGCGTTGCGGCGGTACCGGTCGGGGATCGCGCCCACCGCGGCCGACTCACGGGGCGGCATCGACGCCGCCGGGACGCTGCGGTGGCGGCTGGCGCTGCGCGGTCAGGTCGTAGCGCCGGACGACGCACTGCTGGTGCTGACCGCGCCGGTCGCAGCTAAGCCGCCATTCGCGTTCGCCGCCGTGCATGCCGGGCTGGTGTTCGCCGCCGCCGTCGGCGACGCGGCGGCTATCGCGGCCGTGGCCGACCGCGTCCGCCGGGACGCGCGACCGGCGTACGCCGACGTCTACGCGCCCGTGCTCGACGCGCTGCTCGCCTTTGTCGAGGCTCGGTACGCCGAGTGTGCGGCCGTCCTGGGTGCGCTGCCGCCGAGCGAGCTGACCCGGCTAGGCGGCAGCGCGGTGCAGCGTCGGGTGCTGGTCGAGACCAGGGGAGTGGCGCTGCTGCGGGCGGGGTGCGCCGTGGTAGCGCGGGGTCCGGAGCGGGCGCTCGAGTCGTGATCCGCTCAGCCGGGTGGGGCGAAGCTGCCGGCCGGCGGGGAGTCGACCGGCGGGGGAGGCGGTGGTGTGGGAGCGGGTGCCGACGCAACGGCGGCCGGCGCAACTGCGGCCGGCGCAGCGGCGGCCGGCGCGGCCGGCCCAGCGGCCGGTGGCTGCAGCCGGGCCTCGTCGCGGCGCCGGCGCTCGGCCAGCACCGCAGCCAGGTAGGCCCAGCCCGGCGTACCCGGCGGCGGCGGCGGGGAGACGACGGCGGCCACGGCCCGCACCAGCCGGCCGCCGAGGTCCTCCCGGGCGGCTGGGGTGAGCTCCGGCGCTCGGCTGAGCAGTTGCCGCGCCGACAGTGCAAGATCGTCTGGCAGCCGGGACAAGTCCAGCGTGGCCGCCCAGCCGGCGAGCCCGGGCGGCATGCCCACGACTGCCCCACCCCGCACCGGCACCCGCTCTTGCAGCACCAGCGTCCCGGCCAAGATGTCGCCGATCCGTTTGCCGGATGCGTTGACGAGCTGACAGATCACGGCCGCCACGAAGAAGGTGACGCCCGGACGCTCCAGGAAGGCGCCGGTCAGCCCGCGGACCAGCGCTTGGCGGAAGCCGATCGGGCCGCCGTCGTCGCGGACCACTCGCAGCCCCAGTGCTGCCTTGCCCGGCGTCCGCCCGCGAGTCAGCGTCTCGAAGGTCACGGGGTAGACGACCAGGACCACCACCAACAGCACGAGGGAGAGTGCGGTGGCGGCGGCACCATCGAGCTGCACCGAGAGCTGGCCGGCCAGCATCCCCAGGCCCAGTAGCACAGCTATCTGCAGCGCCAGGTCGAGCAGGGCGGCCAGCATCCGGGACGGCAACCGGGCCGGGCGCAGGTCGAGCGCGACCGCTTCTCCGGTCACCACCTGACTGACGACGCTGCTCACCGATTTCCTCGTCCGGGCGCACGAACCGGCGCTCGCAGCTATTGTGCGCTTCCCGACGTACGCCGTCGGCTGGCCGCCGAGGCTGGGCACAGATCTTCGTCGACGCTGGGCGGGACCCGGCGCGGCGGGGCGGCGAATGCGACCCGGCGACCCGGGGTGACGATGCGACCCGGGGTGACGAATGCCGCCCGGGATGGCGAATGCGACCCGGGATGGCAGGCAGGGCCGGGCAGCGGAGGGAGCGGCGTGGACATCGACGTCTTTGTCGCCGCGCACCGGGCGGAGTGGGCCCGTCTGGAGGAGCTGGTCCGGCGGGCCGGCCGGCCGCGGCAGCTGCGTGGGGCCGAGGTGGACGAGCTGGTGGCGCTCTACCAGCGAACGGCGACTCATCTGTCCGTGGTCCAGTCCCGATCGCCGGACCCGCTGCTGATCGGCCGGCTCTCGACGCTGGTGGCCCGCGCCCGGGCGGCCGTGACGGGCGCCGGCGTACCGGCCTGGCGGGATGCCGCCCGGTTCCTCGTGATCACCTTCCCGGTCGTGGTGTACCGGGCGCGTTGGTGGTGGCTGGGCGCGGCGCTCGGTTCGCTGCTGGTGGCTTTCGCGCTCGGAGTGTGGGTCGACCTGCACCCGCAGGTGCAGGCGGCGATCGCGGCCCCGGCCGAGGTCAAGCGCCTGGTCGAGCACGACTTTGCGAACTACTACTCGGAGAACCCAGCCGGGTCGTTCGCGGCCAGGGTGTGGACGAACAACGCCTGGGTCGCAGCCGGGACCCTGTCCCTGGGCGTGTTCCTCGGCCTGCCGACGCTGTGGATCTTGTTGCAGAACGCGACGAACGTCGGCGTGGCCGGAGGCTTGATGGCCGCCAGCGGTCGGTCGGAGCAGTTCTTCGGCTTGATCCTCCCGCACGGCATGCTGGAGCTCACGGCGGTGTTCGTCGCCGCCGGTGTAGGGCTGCGGCTGGGGTGGACGGTGGTGGATCCCGGTCGGCGCAGCCGGTTAGATGCTCTGGCGACCGAGGGGCGGGCGGCCTTCTCGGTCGCGCTCGGGCTCGTGTTGGTGTTGCTGGTCAGCGGCGCCATCGAGGCGTTCGTGACCCCGTCGTCGTTGCCCACCTGGGGTCGAATCGGCGTCGGATTGCTGGCGGAGACCGTGTTCCTGGCCTGGGTGCTCATCCTCGGTCGGCGCGCGGCGGTTGCCGGGGAGACCGGCGACCTGCTCCTGGGGCAGCGGCCGGACGTGGCCCCGGTGGTCGGGTGAGCGGTCGCGCAGCCGGGTACGCCGTCGGCATGACTTTCGGTATGACGTCCAACGAGGGACCGACCGACACCGAGCCAGACCCTGCCATCACCGCCGGCACCGGCGCCGAACAGGTAGGCACTCGCTCGGAGCTGCTCCCCGAGGAGGCCGCGGTTGGCAGCGACGACCCCGCCGCCCAAGCTGCGGTGATTCTGTACGAGTCCGAGCTGCGTACCCAAGACCAGGAGGCGGCGCCGGACACCATGCTGGACCACCGCACCTCGGAGGAGGCCACCGGCGAGTAAGTGCCCGCCCCGTCGCAGAAGTCAGCGGCGACGGCGGGGGCGGCAGTTCGACGTTCGCACCGACTTGTGCGACGGCCGCAGACCGCCGCCGACGCGCAAGGGCCAGCCGCGTAGATACCGGTCGATGGCGCCGCACAACCAAGGTTCCGGCCCACCAGACCACCACTATCCCCCACTGACCACTAGCCCCCACTAGCCCCAATTTGTGATCCACCGCTTCCCGCCGCCACTCCATAGACAGAGAGGCACGCCGCCGTGAAAGCAGTCTTGCTGGACGCCCCTGGCCCGCTCGACCAGCACCCGCTCCGTCTCGCCGACATCGGCGAGCCCGAGCCCGGTCCGGGGCAGGTGCTTGTCCGGATTAGCGCCTGCGGGGTCTGCCGCTCCAACCTGCACATGGTGGAGGGCGACTGGCCAGGCGTGCCGACCTTCACCCCGATCGTGCCCGGGCACGAACTCGTCGGGCGTGTCGCCGCCCTCGGCGAGGGCGTCACCGCCTTCGCCGAGGGTGACCGGGTGGGCGTGCAGCCGCTGTGGTCGACCTGCGGTCGCTGCGAGTACTGCCTCACCGGACGTGACCCGCTCTGCCGTACAAAGGAGATCACGGGCGAGACCGTGCATGGCGGCTACGCGGAGTACACCGTCTCCGTCGCCGACCACACCTACCTACTGCCCGGTGGCCTCGACGACGCACAAGCCGCACCGCTGTTCTGCCCCGGCATCACGGCGTACGGCGCGGTGGCCAAGGTCGGGCTGGCTCCGCCCCGGACCATGGCCTTGTTCGGGGTTGGCGGCGTCGGCCACATGGTGCTGCAGCTGGCGGCGCTGCAGGGCGCGCAGGTGACCGCGGTGAGCCGCGGCAGAGAGCACCTCGAACTGGCCACCGAGCTCGGTGCTGTCCGTGGGCTCGACGCCACGGCCGAGGACCCTGGGCAGGTGCTCGCCTCGGAGGGTGGTGTCGACGCGAGCATCGTCTTTGCGCCCTCCAGCACCAGCCTGCGGCAGGCGCTGCAGGCCACCAAGCCCGGCGGCACCGTCGTCGTCGGCGTCAACGCCGAGGTCGGCGGGCTGCCCTTCGCCGAGGAGAAGACGATCGTCGGCTCGCTGCTCGGCAACCGTCAGCAGATGCGCGAGGTGCTCGAGCTGGCGGCCGCCGGGCGACTGCGCTCGGTCGTGGAGACCTTCCCGCTGGAGCAGGCCGAGGAGGTCCTCGGTCGGCTGAAGGCCGGCAGGGTGCGCGCCAGGGCGGTGCTCCTGACCTGACCGGAGCCGCCATCGCGGCTGAGAACAGCGACGCTACGTACCTGCGACGCATTGGCGCCGCCGTACGTGCCACCGCTGCCAGCCAGGCTGAGCTCGCGGATGCTGTGGCCGCGGCTCGCGGCCACGGACACACTTGGAGCCAGATCGCCACCATGCTCGGAACAAGTCGGCCGGCTGCTCAGGAGCGCTACGACGAGCCGGCCAAGCGACCGTTGACCTTCCGAGGCTCTTCCCCGACCACCCTTTCGTAAGCGAGCCGGACAGGTCCCGGCCGGGCGATCGTGCAGCTGCTCGGGGGTGATGCTGCCGACGACCCGGGCGAGGTTGGCGAGCACCGCCGCCAGCAGATCGGCGGTCTTCTCGGTCGAAGAGGTCATGGCGAGGACGGTATGGACCCGCGACCGAATCGGGCTTGAACATTCGCGTCACCTGGGTCACTAGCGTTCCCGGCGTGACCAGCGGCCCGGATCCGGTCGAGCGGGACACCCGCGGGATCCTCGAGCCATGGCTGCTGCGTCAAGGCGTGCGCCTCACCCGGTACCCGGCCGGCCCCGCGTTGGCCGGGCTGGTCGACCGCTTGGCCCGCCGATGCCGGCGTTGTTGACCAAGACGCCGGGTGGTCGGTCTGCTGCTGCAGCCGTAAGGCTGCGGCCTCGACGGCCGCCAGCCTGCTGCGCTGGCAGCTGCCGGCAGCGCCCGGTGTGGTAGTCGGCGACCGCCCGGTACGTCGCCCGAACGCCTGGCCGCCGCCCGGACGGCATCGTCGGTCAGAGCCGGCGGCCCCGCGCCGGGAAAGCCGCCACCGCCCGCCCGATGCCGGACCAGCGCACCGGCCGCCAGCACCCGCAGGGACGCCTCCGGCAGCTCCTCGTCGCCCGTCGCCGTCCGCGGCGCCAACTCGCTCGTGCAGGCCGGAGCTGCCCGGAGTTCGTCCAGGACTCCAGAGTCGAGTCCGGCCGCAACCAGGGAGAGCCACCCGGCCGGCTGGCCGTGGTGCCCGGCCCGCACCCGCGCCACCA
>JADGOU010000006.1 GCA_017882835.1 Frankiaceae bacterium
CACTTGATGCACGACTTCGAGGCCGGCCAGCTGCCGTGGGATCCGCCGTTCACCTTGGGGCACGAGAACGCCGGGTGGGTCTCCGCCCTCGGCGCCGACGTCACCGGTTTGGAGGTCGGCCAGCCAGTCGCCGTCTACGGATGCTGGGGGTGCGGCCACTGCGCTCGGTGTCGACTCGGGGTGGACACCTACTCCGAGAACCCCGCCGCTGCTCCAGCGCCAGGCGGCGGTGGCGGACTGGGGGTCGACGGTGGCTTGGCCGAGTACCTCCTCGTGCCCGACCAGCGCCACCTCGTCCCGCTGCCGGCGGCCTTGGACCCGGTGCTCGCGGCGCCGCTGACCGACGCCGGCTTGACGCCGTACCATGCAGTCCGCCGCTCCTGGCCCAAGCTCGCGCCCGGGACGTCGGCGGTGGTGATCGGCGTCGGCGGCCTCGGCCATCTGGGTGTGCAGATACTCAAGGCCACGACGGCGGCCACAGTGATCGCGGTGGACACCCGAGCGGAGGCGCTGGCCCTGGCCGAGGAATGCGGTGCGGACGTGACAGTGGCCGCAGCCGACGATGCTGCCACGCGGGTGCGGGACGCGACCGGTGGGCGCAGGGCGGACGTAGTTGTGGACTTTGTCGGGGTGGACTCGACGCTGGCCCTCGGAGCCGCCGTCGCTCGCCCACTCGGCGACTTGACCATCGTGGGCATCGGTGGCGGGACGTTGCCGGTGTCGTTCTTCTCGGTGCCCTACGAGCTGAGCATCCAAACGACCTACTGGGGCTCTTGGCCGGAGCTGGAGGAGGTGCTGATTCTGGGCGCCAGTGGACGGCTCCGCCCGCGCATCACCACCTTCCCGCTGACCGAAGCCATGGACGCTTATCGCCAGATACAGGCCGGCAAGTTGGAGGGACGGGCCGTCATCGCCCCCACGCCCGCCGGCTGACCGAGCCGGCGTCAGTCCCGGCCGCTGGTCCGGGGGACGTTGCTGTTCGTCGAACCGGGTGAACCGGTTCCTATTCGGGGCGCTACGTACGGTCCGTCGGCGTAACATCCTGCACCAGCGGCTCCAACCGCTGGTTGACCGCGACGTCGCGCACCACATGCACCACCAGGCCGTCTGGGCGCACCAGCAGCATGGTGACCCCAGACGCGGCGTACGTCGTGGCCAGCCGCTGATCGTCATCCACCGCAACGGTCGCCGGGCCGGGTAGCGGGGCGAGCAGCGTGCCGGCCCGGGCCGCGTCCGCCGGCCCGGTTACCAGGATCGCGGGCAGCGCGAACTCCTGCGCGGCGCCGACCGCCGTCCGGACCTGCGCTTGGCAGTAACAGTCGGCCGGCAGCAGCACAAACACCGCCGGACGCACGGCTCGGGTGTCCCGCGGACCGTCGACGAACCGCAGCGGTACGGCGGGCAGCAGGCCGCCCTCGGTGCCCGGCGCCACCGGCACCTGGCTGGCCAACGGGCGCGGCGTCGGCCGCGCGGGCCGACCGGAGGCCAGGACGGCCAGCAGCGTGGTGCCCAAGGCCACGAACAGCAGCGCGGTCACGACCAGCGGCGCGGAGATGCCGTACCGGTGCCAACGCCGGCCCGGCAGGTGGCGCTGCACCCATGTCCGGCGGCGGGCCGAGCGTCGCTCGCGCTGCAGAGCCTGCAGGTCGCGGGCCAGCTCGCGGGCGTCATCGGGCACGTCGACAGCGACCGGTGGTAGGTCGGCGTACCGGTCCGAGGGCGGCTCCGGGTCCCCGAGCATCACTCACCTCCCACCGTTCGCCGTCCACCATGACGCACGGCGGACGCCGGCGCCAGACTCGGGCTCCATCTCGGTGCCCAGGGAAGGGTCCGATAGCTGCGTGGCGGGTCGGGACGACGCCGACCGGGCCGCCCCCACGACCGCCCCATGCACGGCATCCGGCTCGCTGTCAAGCCCCTGACCTGGGAAAACGACGCCAAAGTGCCCCCGACGGCGGCTGCTGGCGTGCTAATCTGGAGGTCACGAAAGGGGTACGTGACATATGATTTTCGAGGTCGGCGAAACCGTCGTCTACCCCCACCATGGGGCCGCCCTGATCGAAGCCCTGGAAACTCGAGTCATCAAGGGCGAGGATCGGCTCTACCTGGTTCTCAAGGTGGCGCAGGGCGATCTCACCGTTCGGGTGCCCGCGGACAACGCTGAGTTTGTGGGCGTTCGCGACGTTGTCGGCCAAGAAGGGCTCGACCGCGTGTTCGAGGTGCTGCGCGCGCCGCACACCGAGGAGCCGACCAATTGGTCTCGACGCTACAAGGCCAATCTCGAGAAGCTTGCTTCCGGTGACGTCAACAAGGTCGCCGAGGTGGTGCGGGATCTGTGGCGGCGTGACCGCGAGCGCGGTCTGTCTGCCGGCGAGAAGCGGATGCTGGCCAAGGCCCGGCAGATTCTGGTCAGCGAGCTGGCGCTGGCCGAGGGCACGAACGAGGACAAGGCCGAGGCCGTCCTCGAGGAGGTGCTGGCCTCCTAGTCACCACTCGCGCCGCCGCTGCCTCACTCGGACGGGTGAGCCGGGCGTTCGGCGTTAGCCTTGGGCCGTGGGTTCCGGCATTGCGGGCCGACGCCTCCGAGGGAGACACGTGAGCGGCACCGCCCGTTCGGCTCGGGTACCGCCGGGCATGGTCGAGTTCCTTCGGCTGCTCGTCGTGATCTTCCTGGCAGGCATCGGCTACGAGGTCGCCCAGGCGATCGGTAGCGGTCGGGAGCTGCTCGGACCTTTCAACGGTGTTGCCATCGGCGTCATCGTCGGCTCAGGCCTGGGCTATGTCCTGGGCGGTGTTCTCGGCCGCTCCACCGTCTCCGCCGCCGACCGCGCGCAGCTGGCGCTGCGGGAGACCTCTGCGGAGTCCCTCGTGGCCGGCGCCATCGGACTGGTGATCGGCGTTCTGGTCGGCGCCGGCGCCGCCTGGCCGGTGTTCCTCATCCCGCAGCCGTTCCTCTCCGTCCCGCTGTTCGCCTTCATCGTCGTGATCTTTGCGTTCGTGGGGTACGCCGTCGGGTCCAGCAAGCGCGACGGAATGCTGGCCATGTTCGGCGCCCAGGCCGGGCGAGCCCCCCGCCGGTTGTCGGCCGCAGCGCTGCCGCGCGTCGTCGACTCCTCGGTGGCCATCGACGGCCGCGTGATCGACGTCGTCCGCGCCGGTTTCCTGCACGGCACCATGCTGATCACTACCCCGGTGCTGGGCGAGCTGCAGGGCCTCGCCGACGCCGGCGACGACCTGCGTCGAGCGCGCGGCCGCCGTGGACTCGAGGTACTGGAAACGCTGCGTCGGGAACCAGGTATCGACGTAGTGGTGATCGACGACGAGGTGCCCGGCGTCGCGGAGGTGGATGCCAAGCTGGTCCGGTTGTGCCTCGACGCCCAAGCGGCCCTGCTTACTCTCGACACCAACCTAGCGCGCGCCGCCGCACTGGCCGGCGTCCAGGTCCTCAACCTGCACGCGCTGGCGCTGGCGTTACGGCCGGCCGTGACCGCCGGCGACGAGGTGTACGTGCTGTTGGTAAAGCCCGGCAAGGAGCCGGGCCAGGCGGTTGGCTACCTCGACGACGGGACGATGGTCGTTGCCGAACGAGCGCGGGCGCATCTGGGCGCCGAGCTGCGAATCCGGGTCACCAGCGTGCTGACGACGGCCAACGGACGCCTCGTCTTCGCCCGTCCGGCAGCTGAGGGCTTCGGTGTCCCACCGCCGCGACCGCCCGGCGTTGCACCGAGCATGCCGGCGTCGAATCGGCCCATCAGTCAGCGGGCCACCCCGGCGGACGTCCCCCACCGCCGGCGCTCCGGGTGAATCGGCCGGCACCTGCCCGGACGGCCGGAGTCGTGCCGGCCGCCGGCCGTGGGGAGCGGTTAGGCCTGGGCCCGGCCAAGGCGCTGCGCCCGCTGGGCGGCGTACCGATGCTGGTGCTCGCCGTCCGGGCGCTGGCCGAGGCCCGCGGCGTGGACGTCGTGGTGGTGGCCGCCCCTCCGGACGACCGGGCCGAGGTGCAGGCACTGCTGTCGGCGTACGACATCGGCACCGAGGTAGTGATCGTCTCCGGCGGCGCGACCCGGCAGGAGTCGGTCCGCCGGGCTCTGGCCGCGCTGCCGCCGGAGGTCGAGATCGTGCTCGTGCACGACGCGGCCCGTCCGTTGGCCCCCAGTGAGCTTGCCGATGCGGTCGTTCAGGCGGTTCGCGACGGGTACGACGCGGTAGTCCCGGCGCTGCCGGTGGCCGACACCATCAAGCGGGTGGACGAGGCTGGGCGGGTGCTCGAAACCCTTCCCCGGGAGCAGCTGCGTGCGGTCCAGACTCCGCAGGGCTTCCGTCGTCAGTTGCTCGCGGACGCGCATGCAGCCGCGCCGCCAGCCGATCCCACGCTGACCGACGACGCCGGGCTGGTGGAGCGCATCGGTGTGGCTGTGCACGTCGTACCGGGGCATCCGGAGGGCCTGAAGGTGACCCGACCGATCGACGTGGTCTTTGCTGAGGCGCTGCTGGCGCGACGCTGGGCCCGGCATGCACCCTGACCAGGTGCCCGGGTGGCCGCGGGTGGGGGTCGGGGTGGACGTGCACCCGTTGGCGGCCAGCCGGCCGTGCTGGGTGGCTGGCCTGCTCTGGCCCGAGGAGCCGGGTCTGGCCGGGCACTCCGACGGCGACGTGGCCGCCCATGCCGCCTGCGACGCGCTGCTGTCCGCTGCCGGGCTCGGTGACCTTGGCAGCCATTTCGGTACCGCAGAACCACGGTGGGCCGGTGCCGCCGGCTCGGCGCTGTTGGCCGAGACGGCGCGTCGGCTGGCGGCCGCCGGTTGGGGGGTCGGCAACGTGGCCGTGCAGGTGGTGGGCAACTTGCCCCGGCTAGGTCCCCGTCGCGCGGCGGCCGAGGCGGCACTGGGTGCCGCCGCCGGGGCCCCGGTGTCGGTCAGTGCGACCACGACCGACGGACTTGGGTTGACCGGTCGCGGCGAGGGACTGGCCGCGATCGCGACCGCGCTGGTCTTTCGCCGAGATTCCGCGCAGGTTAGGTAGCACAGTGGTGGACCGGGTAGGTCCGCTGGCAGGCCGATCAAGTCGATCACGGGAGCGTGTCATGAGCGACCAGCCAACCGATGAACAGACCGGCGAGCCCGTCGACGACCCGACGACGGCGAGCCGGGCCGCGCTGAGCGCCGAAGGGTTGATCGCCAAGAAGGCGAGCGATTCGACCCCACCCGAAGCCGCGTCCTCGAGCTCGGAACCGGGTGCCGGTCCCGAAGCCGGACCGCGTACGGCGCGTTGAGCGCCGGCGGCCGACGGCGCACGCGGATGCGGTGATGGCCAGCGGCGGCGAGGGCACGTCGGGCCGGGTCGGCGGCGGGACGGGCAAGGGCCGGGGTCGGACCGGCACCGATGCGGACCGTTCGTCCCGCGGCGGGAACAGCGTTGCCCGGGGTGGTCAGGGCGGTCGCGCCGCCAAGACCGGGTCGCATCGCAAGGGCGCGGCCGCCGGTTCGGGCGGGCAGCGTCGCCGAAGCCTGGAAGCCCGCGGGGCCACGCCGCCGGCGGAGCAGCGCACCGGTCACCCGGCCGAGCGGCGAGGCGCTGGGCCGGCTAGGCGCGCCGGGGGGCCGGTGGACCGCGCGTCTCGGGCCCGCGGTGAGCGCACCTCCCGGCAAGGCCGACAGGGGGCCGAGAGCCGACCTGCAGGCCGACCCGGTGGTCGGCCAGGCCCCGGCAGCGCGGAGACCGTGGCCGGCCGCAACGCGGTGGTCGAGGCGCTGCGGGCCAAGGTGCCGGCGACGGCGCTGTACGTCGCCGCCGGGCTGGACAGCGACGAGCGGGTCAGCGAAGCGGTCGCGGTCGCCGGCAAGCGCGGCATCGCGCTGCTCGAAGTGACCCGGGTGCACCTGGACCGGATGACGCAGGGTGCGCTGCACCAGGGTCTGGCGCTCCAGGTCCCGCCGTACGCCTACGCCGATCCAGCCGACCTGCTCGCCCGGGCGCTGGACGCCGGCGCGGCTGCGCTGTTCGTCGCCCTGGACGGCGTCACCGACCCCCGCAACCTCGGCGCGATCGTCCGCTCGGCCGCCGCGTTCGGCGCCGCCGGTGTGCTGGTGCCGGAACGGCGCTCGGCGGCGATGACCGCCGCGGCCTGGAAGGCCAGCGCCGGGGCGGCGGCCCGGCTGCCGGTAGCGCGGGTGCCCAACCTGGTGCGCGCGCTCACGGCGTACCGGTCGGCCGGGTTGTTCGTGGTCGGACTGGCCGCCGATGGCGAGGTGTCCCTCGACGACCTGGAGCTGGCCGCGGACCCGCTGGTGCTCGTGGTCGGTTCGGAGGACAAGGGGCTATCCCGGCTGGTGGGCGAGACCTGTGACTTGACGGTGCGGATTCCCATGGCGGCCGGCAGCGAGTCACTCAACGCCGGCATCGCCGCCGGGGTGGCTCTGGCGGAGGTGGCCCGACGCCGCCGGGGTGGCTCTGGCGGAGGTGGCCCGACGTCGCCGCGCCACTGACGGCTAGCCGCGAGCAGAATGCCAGCCATGCCGATCTCGCAGCCCGGCCGGGACCTCGGGGACGACGACGTCCTGGCGCCGACGTACGGCAGCCGGTACATGGACGCGCCGGCACCGGCGCACGCCCTGCCCGAACGCGGCATGCCGCCGCGGGTGGCCGCGCAGCTGATCCGGGACGAGATGACCCTGGACGGCAACCCGGAGCTCAACCTGGCGACCTTCGTGACCACCTGGATGGAGCCCGAGGCGGCCGAGCTGATGACCGCCACGCTGGCCAAGAACTACATCGACCAGGACGAGTACCCGCAGACCACTGTCATCCAGAACCGGTGCGTGGCGATGCTGGCGGAGCTCTTCCACGCCCCGAAAGGGAGCCAGCCCACCGGGACGGGGACCGTGGGCTCGTCCGAGGCGATCCAGCTCGCCGGCCTGGCGATGAAGTGGCGCTGGCGCGCCCGGCAGGCCGCGGCCGGCAAGCCGACGGACCGGCCGAACATCGTGATGGGCGCCAACGTCCAGGTGGTCTGGGAGAAGTTCGCCCGCTACTTCGACGTCGAGCCGCGCTACGTGCCGCTGACCGCGACCCGCTACGTCCTCGGCGTACCCGAGGCGTTGGCGCTGGTCGACGAGAACACCATCGGGGTCGTCGCCATCCTGGGCAGCACCTACACCGGGGAGTACGAGCCGGTCGAGCAGCTCAACGACGCGCTGGCGGCGCGCGAGGCCACCACCGGCCAGCACTTGCCCATCCATGTGGACGCGGCCAGCGGCGGTTTCGTGGCGCCGTTCACCGAGCCCGAGCTGCGTTGGGACTTCCGGCTGCCGCTGGTGCGCTCCATCAACGTCAGCGGGCACAAGTACGGGCTGGTCTACCCCGGGATCGGTTGGGCGCTGTGGCGGGAGCCGGCCGACGTACCGCCCGAGCTGGTCTTCCACGTCAACTATCTGGGCGGCGACGAGCCGACGTTCAGTCTGAACTTCTCCAAGGGCGCCGGTCAGGTGATCGCTCAGTACTACAACTTCCTGCGGCTGGGTCGCAGCGGCTACACCGACGTGATGCTCGGTCTGCACCGCGTCGCCGGTTACCTGACCCAGGCCTTGGTCGACAGCGGGGTCGAAGACGGCCACTTCGAGCTCGTCGGCGGCGGAGTCGGCTTGCCGGTGGTCTGCCTCCGGCTGCACGGCGAGCCGGGCTACACGGTCTTCGACATCTCCAAGCGGCTGCGGCAGCGAGGATGGATCGTCCCGGCGTACACCTTGGCGGCCGACGCCCAGGACATCGCCGTGCTACGGGTAGTCGTCCGGGAGGGGCTGTCCCGCGACATGGCCGACGCGCTGGTGCGCGACCTACGCGGGGTCGTGGCCGACCTCGACGATGCGCCGCCGCGGCAGCGGGCGGCGCCGGTGCACGCGGCCAAGACCCGCGGCGTCTGCTGAGGCGGCACTGCGATGTGTCGGTTGTTCGGGATGACCGGTGGTCCCACACCGGTGCGCGCGACCTTCTGGCTGCTGGAGGCCGCGGACAGCCTGCGAGCGCAGAGCCACCGGGACCCCGACGGCACCGGGCTCGGCAGCTTCGACCCCGACGGCCGACCGCGGGTCGACAAGCAGGCACTTCCGGCGTACGCCGACGAAGCCTTCGCCGTCGAGGCGCGCGAGCTGACTTCGCGCACGTTCGTGGCGCACATCCGCTATGCCTCCACGGGCGCCGTGGCGGGGCGCAACACGCACCCGTTTCTCCAGGCCGGGCGGCTGTTCGCGCACAACGGGGTGGTGGGTGACCTGCCACGGCTGGAGGCCGAGCTTGGCAGCGCCCGCGACCTGGTGGGCGGCGACACCGACTCCGAGCGGGTCTTCGCCCTGATCACGGCCCGGATCTCCGACCGGGGCGGTGACGTCACCGCGGGCATCACCGAGGCCGCCCGGTGGGTTGCGGACGAGCTGCCGCTCTACGCACTGAACATCGTTCTGATCACGTTCGACGGGTTGTGGGCACTGCGCTATCCGGCCACTCATGAGCTGTACGTGCTGGACCACGCCGGCGATCGTCACCTGGGTACGGCGGGCAGCGGCGCCCGCTCACCGTCCGGCACGCTGCGAGTGCAGGCCGGTGACCTCGCCAGCACCCCCGCAGTGGTCGCCGCCAGTGAACAGATGGACGATTCGCCGGGCTGGCGGTTGCTCGCCCCGGGCGAGCTGCTGCACGTCGGCCCGGATCTCCGCATCAGCTCCGAGGTCGTGATCGCCGGGCCGCCGGCGCGACAGCTGTCGCTCGCCGACCTGGGGAGCGCGGCCCAGTCCCAGCACTGAGGGCGGCCACAGCGATTCACCGGTTGCAGTCGGCGAAGAGGTCGCCAGAATGGATGGTGTGGTTGCGGATTGGCGCTCGGCTAGGCGGGATGGCACTCGATTGCGTACTATAGGTAATATCTCCGCAACTCTACGCAGTTGTGGTTCAACATCCGTCGAGAGGCGACTCCCCGCCATTGCGGATCCAGCGTGAGCCGGTTGCTGCGGGCGCAGCGCCGTCGGTGGCCGCAGCGCCGTCGGTGGCCGCAGCGCCGTCGGCTGTGGCCGGACTCTCGTCCGTCCGCTCGATGGGCAGTGGCGGCAGCCCCGCTGGTGGTCGGGCTGCCGCTCCTGGTCGGCCCCGCTCCAGCTGGCGCGATGGCGTCCATGGCGCTGCGTCAGACCGCGCCAGGTTGGGGCGCCGGTCTTGCTGGCCTGCGGTCCACGGGACCTGCACTGGCGCACACAGTGCTGTCTCGCGGCCCTGGTGATCTCGACCTGCCGCTGCCGCCGGCCACATCGGCGGCCCGCAGTGGCGTCGGGGCGGACGGCGCCGGACCAGCCCTGTTAGACCCGACCCGACTGGCCGGCCTCGCGGGCGCCGGCATACCTCCCGTCGTCCTGGGCGCCTACCAAGGCGCCGTGGCGCAGCTGGCCGTGACCAACCCGGGATGTCTGCTCCGCTGGACGGTGCTCGCGGGTATCGGCAAGGTGGAGTCCAACCACGGCCGCGACGGTGCCGGCATCACCGCGGCGGGCACTATCCTGCCGGCGATTCTCGGTCCGGTGTTGGACGGCACCGGCGGCAACGCTGCTATCCCGGACACCGACCGGGGACGACTCGACGGCGACCCGGTGTGGGACCGGGCGGTTGGACCTATGCAGTTCATCCCGGGCACATGGATGGGCGTAGCGCCCAAGGGCGACCCGAACAACATCGTGGACGCCACGGTGGCGGCGGGACGCTACCTGTGCAGCGGCGGCCGCGACCTTGCCGACCCGCGGCAGCTGGCTGCCGCCATCCACGCCTACAACCCCTCCGACGCCTACGTCGCGGTTGTCTTGGCTTGGATATCCGCCTACGACGCGGCCGGCCCCGCGGCGGTGCCGACGGCCCCGCTGCCCGTGCTGCCCACGGTTGCGCCGCCGGCCGCCGGCTGGTGGCTGGCGCTCCCGCGCGCATCGGTGCCGGCCGCGGCTGCCGTTGCCGCCCCGGCGCCGACCTGGCGCCCCGAGGTGACCAACCCGCTGCCGACTACTCCGGTGCGGACCGAGCCGCCTCCGACGACGGCGAGCCCAACGCCGACGGCGAGCTCGACGCCGAGCCCGACGCCGAGCCCGAGCCCGACGCCGAGCCCGAGCCCGAGCCCGTCGCCGAGCCCCACCCCGACGCCGACGCCGTGCTCCACGCCGCCGCCGACTGCGACGCCGACCCCGAGTCCGACTGCCACGCCTAGCCCGACACCGACACCGACACCGACGCCGACGCCGACTGCCACGCCGACATCGACACTGACGACGACACCGACGCCGGTCCTCACCGCGACGCCGTGCCCCACGCCGTCGGCAAGCCCGACCCCCGTCGTCCCCGTGGCCAAGCGCAGTGCGACGGTGACGTTGACCGGGACAACCGGGTCACACTTCGGGTTCAGCACCGTGCGGGTCACGGTGGCGGCCGTAGTGGGTGCGGATTCCGATGCAGAGCCGTCGCCAGTGGCCGATCGGGCAGTGGTCATCCGCGCCGCTGGTAGGACCTACCGAGCGGTCACCGACAAGGTCGGCGTCGCCACGATCACGCCGACCGAGCCGCTGCCGGTTGGGTCGGATGTCGTGACGGCGAGCCTCGACGACCCGAAGTACGCCGGGCAGGCCACCGCCGTACTCACCGTGGCGACCGACGCCGGTCGGGTCAGGGATGCCGGGTTCGGCGGCCCAGACGAGCCGGGGGACTTCTTGGATGGGTCTTGGGACGGTGAGCACGGTCACCTGACTCTGCGCGGAGCTGGCCTCGGCCGCACTGATGCCAAGATCATCGCGATGGGGATCAGTCCGGACGGGGACACCGCGGTGATCGCGGCGGTCGACGCGACGGGCAGGCAAGTTGTGGTCCGAGTCGGCACCTCGCACAGCCCAAGCCCGGGGGTCGCGATCTGGGTGGACGGGACGGAAAGCCTGCGCAGCCCGACCGCCACCCTTGGCACACCGTCGATCACGACGTCGTAGCCGGCTGCTGCATCCTCACACCGCCGGGCCGGAGGACTATGGGCGGCGTGGACGCTGTCCCCCCCGCTCTGCCGCCGCTCGCCAGGCTCCCGGTTGCGGCAGTGCTGCGCGACGGCACTCCCGCCGTGGTTCGGGCCGGCGGAGCGCCCGGTGACCGCGACCTGCTGTTGGCCGGGTTCGAGCAGTTCTCTGCGGCGTCGCGGTACCACCGGTTCCTCACCGTCGTCCCAACGCTGACCGAGGGCATGCTGCACCGGCTGGTCGACGAGGTCGATGGCCGCGACCACGTGGTGGTGGTGCTCGCGCCAGCTGACCAGCCGGACCACCCGGTCGGAGTTGCCCGGCTGATCCGGTACCCGCACGACCCGACCATCGCGGACATCGCCGTCAGCGTCACGGATGACTGGCAAGGTCGCGGCGTGGCCACCGCGATGCTGCGGGTGCTGATGCCGCTGCGGCCGGTCGGTGTGACCCGGCTGGATACCGAGGCGGCGGCCGACAACCCGGCGGCTCTGGCGATGCTGCGCCGACTGGGCTGCACCCAGCTGACGGTGCAGGGCTCGGGGGTGTACCGGGTTCAGGTGGAACTGGAGCCGGATGCGCCTATCCCGGACTCGCCTAGCCCGCCTAGCTAGCCCTGGCCTAACCTGGCCTAGCCCTACGCCCGGGTGGCGGCTCGGTGCAATGCCGTAGCCGGGTGAAGCCAACCTCGGCGGCCCGCTTCACCCGCTGTCGGCATCGCCGCGGGCCGCGACACGCCGTACCAGCTGTGCCTTAGGCGGGTGAAGTGGGGCATCGAGGGCTTCGTCGAATCGGTCGCCCAGGAGGTCGCACCCTTCGGCATCGGGATGACAATCGTTGAGCCCGGGGGCGCTCGCACGCAGTTCCGCTTCGGCAGCGCGCAGGTCGCCGAGCAGATGCCGGTCTACGACGACACGCCTGCCCGGGGGCCGCTGCGGATCCTCGACCAGGCGAACGGGCTCGCCCCCGGTGACCCCGCCCGGATGGCGGCCGCGATCATCTCGAGCGTCGACCAGGAACCCGCGCCGCTGCGCATGATCCTGGGATCCGACGCGCTCAAGAACACCCTCAAGGTGCTTCGCGACCGGATCGCCGGCTTCGAGGCGCAGACGGAGCTCGCCGCGTCAACTGACTACCCACCCGGCCAGTGACACACGTGGAGTGTCACCATCCTCCGCGGCACGACCACTCCGGGCAGCCTGCGCCGGACGGAAAAGCCGTCGCGCCATCACGGTGCTGCTCCATGCACAACGCCGCGATCTACTGCCACCGCGAGGAGATCAACGATGGCCATCAGCGAAGCAGCCCGGAAGAATCATGGCGAGCTCTTCCCCGCTCACGGGTCAACCCTGAAGATCACCGACCCCGAACTCACCGAGTACTTCGACAACTTCGCCTTCGACGAGGTTCTCCGGTACGGCAGCCTGAACACCAGGACCCGCCTCATGGTGCAGCTGGCGTCGTTGATCGCATGCCCGTCGGTCGGCCTGGACGCCGCCCATGTGCGGTGGTTCGCCTTCGACGGGCCCGACGATCTGGACAACGGGCTGGCGCTGTGCGTGCTGCACCACAAGCTGTTCGACCTGGGGGTGCTGGGCCTGGATGCGGCGTTCCGCGTGCTGGTGTCCGCCACGTTCAGTGCCCGCACCGCCGGCCGGGCCTACGGCCTGCACGGCCACGAGCTGCATCCGCGCCCCGGCACGGTGCTGCCGGGCCTGGTCCACGTCGCCTGGCACACCCGCGAAGTGTTCAAGGGCGCCCCGCTGGCAGCCTGACTGCACGCTCCTGCAGGCGGCGGGCGCGTGCATGGAGTACGACGCGTCCGATAGGCCGCCCGACGACCGACGGAACCTGCATCGTCCGGCGGCGAGCGTCGTACACTTCGATCATGAGTTCGCCCGAGCAGCACTCCGAACCACTCGACATGGTGGTTGCTGCGGACGGCTCAGGCGTCGTTGACGCCCATCAGCTCGCCCGCCTCGGCGTCGCCCCGGGTGCGCACCTGTCCGTCGTCCCTGTCGACACCCCGTCGTCGCCCACCCGCCGGCGCAGCTTGCGGGGATCGCTGGCGCATCTGGGGCCCGATCCGAGCTGGGAAGACTTCGAGGCGGCGAGCGAAGTAGCCACCCGGGACCACGAGGCACGCTACGGTCCAGGCGGTCGCTGGGACCCCTCGACGTCGGCGTTGTGAGAGTCGTCGCCGATTCTCACGCCCTCGTCTGGTACCTCTCCGGGACCGACGCGGGCCGTCTTTCGACTCCAGCATTGACGGCGCTTGCCTCCGCCGAGGCGGACGAAGGCATCGCCGTTTCGGTCGCCACACTGATCGACCTTTGGTACGTCACCCAAACCACTCGGGCCGTCAGTCCCGAACAGCTCACGGCGATCACCGAGCTGCTCGCCGACCCGACCTCTCCGCTCGACGCCATACCGATCGACACCAGCGTGACAGCGGCCTTCGAGGCGATCCCCCTCCCGCTGCTGCGTGATCCGTGGGACCGCCTCATCACCGCCACGGAATCTGTCAGCCACAGCTCGGGCGCTTGGCGTACCGCTCGTGACCAAGGACGGCCGGATCACTGCCGCCGGCCTGGTCGAGGTCATCTGGTGAGCGACGGTCTTCGATGCCGTGAGCCCCTTGGCTCACCCGGCCTTCCCCGGCTTCCCCGCTCGGCGTGGCAAGGGCATCCTGCCCCGCTGGTCAGCGCTCGTCGCTGACAGCTCCTGACGAATCGGTCACTGGTCGGTTCTCGGCCGCCGCAACGTCGTTCACGCAACAGCCTGTTGCGCAATTGCCCTGGGGCCACGTCACCGTCTTGCTCGACAAGCTCGACGGCCAGCGCGAGCGGGACTGGTACGCCGCCGCCGCGGTCGAGTACGGCTGGTCCCGCAACGTGCTGCTCAACCAGATCATGAGCCAGCTGCAGCCCCGGGCCGGCACCGCCCCGTCGAACTTCACCGCCCAACTGCCCGCCGCCGACTCCGAGCTCGCCCAGCAGCTGACCCGCGACCCCTACGTCCTGGACTTCCTCGACCTCACCGGCCCGGTCGCCGAGCGCGACCTGGAAAAGGCGCTGGTCGACCGGCTGCACGACTTCCTGCTCGAGCTCGGCCACAGCTTCGCCTTCGTCGGCCGGCAGTACCGATTCGACGTCGACGGCGACGAGTTCGCCATCGACCTGCCCTTCTTCAACTGGGCGCAGTCCCGTTTCGTCGTCGTGGAGCTGGAAGATCGGCCGGTTCCAACGGGAGTACGCCGGCCAGCTCGGCTTCTACGTCAGCTGGGGGTAGATGGTCCAACCAGTGCAAAGACAACGCCAGTGGCTTCCAGGGCTGGCACTCAGCTCTGCCCGCGTGCTGTGACGACGTCGGTGTGCCGGTAGAGCGTCGCCCGGGACACCCCGAGCGCCTTGGCGATCTGGGCGGGGCTCTCGCCTCGGGCCAGGCGTGCTGTCGCGGCGACGAGCCTGTCGGCGTCCATGACGCTGGGCCGGCCGCCGACGCGGCCTTGAGCACGCGCCGCGGCGAGCCCGGCCATCGTGCGCTGGTGGATCATGTCGCGTTCCAGCTCGGCGAACGCGACCATGACGGTGAAGAAGAACTTGCCCTCGCCGGTCGGGGTGTACGTGCCGGCGAGCGTGCCGGTCAGGATGCGCAGGCCGATCCCGTGCTAGTACGGTTCGTCGGCGATGGTCAGGACTTCCTTGACCGACCGGCCGAGGCGGTCGAGCTTCCACACCACGAGGGTGTCGCCGCGGCGGAGGTACTCCAGGGCCGCGGCCAGTCCCGGCCGGTCGGCCTTTGCGGCTGGAGATCTTGTCCTCGAAGAACTTGACGCACCCGGCTTCGCCCAGCGCGTCGCGCTGCAGCTGGGTGTCCTGCGCCTCGGAGACTCGGCATGCTGGCGCTGCACATCGTGCAGGCAGCGATGGTTTACGTGAACACCCTCATGGTTCAGGACGTGCTGGCCGAGCCGGACTGGGCGGCCGTGCTTACCGCCGCGGACAAGCGCGCGGGCTGACGCCTCTGTTCTGGAGCCACATCCTGCCGTACGGAGAGGTGAAGCTGAACATGACCAGACGGCTCGCCCTGAGCGATCCTGCGTCGCCGACATCCGACAGGGGGACCTCATAGTCGCCCCGAGCCCTCGATGAGAGCCTCGCTGCTGCTTGTCGGTTGGTGCCACGCTCCTTAACGGCACCCCTTCAACGCTGAGCTGGACGCTCATCACTGAGTCGGGCATCGGCTGACCGGGCAGGTGCTGCGCTACGTCGCGGTCCTGGACGGCGAATGGGTCGCGCTGGTCGGGTTCGGGTCCGCTGCGCTGTCGTGCGCAGCCCGGGACCGCCGACACCGAGTTGAGGGCTTGGCGCCGGACCGGACCACCAGCAACAAGCACCAACGGCACAACGACACCGAACCGACCGCTGAGACGGCTCACCTGACAGCACCTTGCCCCTGGGGACAGCTGCGGGAGTACCGGGCCGCATAGCGAAGACGCCTTTCCGGGCTACGCCGGCGAGGAGGTGGCGGGGCTAGGCGGATAGTCATACCGGGTCCAGAGGCATCTCCACGGTGTAGACGCCGGGGGTGTCCAGGCGCAGCCGGATCAACGGCGCGCGGTTCCGCAGCATGGCCAGCATCTGAGTGTTCTCGGTCAGCACGCTGGCAGTGAGGGTGTGCACCCCGCACCGCACGGTGAGGATGATGATCTCGTCGAGGAGGCGGCTACCGACGCCACGCCCCTGCCAGCCGTCCTCCACCACCAGCGCGAACTCCGCGCTGGCCGGCTCCGCGGTCGAGCAGTCATAGCGGGCGACGCCGATGATCTCGTCATCGACGATGGCCACCAGGGCGTCCCGAAGCTTGTGGTCGACCTCGACGAGTCGGTGCACCAGGTCGTCGGGCAGCCGCCGTTGCGGGGCGAGGAACCGCCGGTAGATGGTCTCCTCCGACAGTCGCGGCCAGAATCGCGCTAACCGAGCCCAGTCGTCGGGCTCGATCTGGCGAATGGTGGGGCTGGTCATCTGCTGACCTCCGGCCGACTTCTCGATCGCGCGAGCTCCGTGCCGACAGGTCAGGACGGGTCCCGCGACCCGGTCAAACCCATCCCCGGTGGCCGCCTGGAAGTAGCCACCCACCCGGCCGAGGCGGCGGGGCGTGCACCGCGGGCAGGGCACCGCCCTGCCCGCCGCTTCCTCGTGCCCAGGACCGGCAGGGACCCGCGGGTCAAAGGGCCGGCGCAGCCGGTCCCGCACGGACGCGAATCGCTCTTGACGCGTGCGGGGCCGGGCCGTGCCAGCGCCCCTCCGCCGACCCCTTGACGGGCTAGCCTCCATAGGGATTCAGATCACTCCGGGTTCTGCCGAACAATATCCACCACCGGGCTCGGCTCTACAGCTTGGGAATGTTCCCGCCTTGAGACGCCCACCCCGATCAGCCGCCGCCGGGTGCGGTCTGCCAGATGTGCCACAGGGCGTTGTCATCACCGCGCACGCAGACCTCCAACCGGCTGCGGTTGGCCATCGAGGCGATCGCCGGAGACGGCACCGACGAGGGCGCCGGCCGACCGAGCTGAGCTGGCGACCGGAACCGGCGTGGCCGTCCTGATGGCCGAGCCGGCTACTTCTTTCCGGTGGACTCGGCGAGCAGCGCCAGCGCCTGGGCGGCCCGGAAGTACTTGTTCCGGCCCAGGTCGCCGACGGTCTTGACGTGGAACGCCTGCTGCAGTGCGGTCGCGTCCCCCTCGGAGACCCCGGCCAGGGCGCTCACCGGCGCCTTGATGACCTCCTCCAGGCTCTTGTTCTCCCACTCCTTGTCCCGCACGGTGTCGAGGTTCGCGCTGACCGGCATGCCATCCCCCTCCAGTCGTTGTGGTCCGCGTCGGCGTCACCGTAGCCGCCGGAAACCTCCGATGCGGCAGGTCTGGCAAATGCCGACCGGCGCGTCGCCACGAGTCGGTCCGGTCTCAAGTGCTGCCGCGAGCCTGCTGCCAGATGTTCCGCTCCGTGCGCAGCCGGTCAATCAGTGCCGGTTCGACCACCGCCGCCTCCACTCGATCGAGCAGCGCGAGCAGCCGTTGGTAGTAGGCGGTTGCCGACAGGCCGAGTGCGGATCGGGTCACCGAATCGGTACAGCGCCGGGGATGGGTGCGGGCGAAGGCCAACACCGCGCTGCCGGCGCGTACTGAGTGTTCATCCGCGCCGCGATTACCTGGGCATACAGGTGGCATACAGGTGGGCGAGTGGATAGACGCCGAGCATGAGAAGGATGGACACGGCGACGTAGCGGGTCTTTGTCGGCTGGGCACTGACAATCGTCGTTGCGGCGGCGGCCAGGACCGCACCATAGAGGATGCCGTCGACGTTGTGGTTCAGGTGCGTGGTGAGTCGCGTCCGCACGGCGGTGGGCACGGCGTCGTCTCGATCTCTGTCGGCTGTCACGAGATTAGGGTGCGGATAGGTCAGGATCACTCGGCGGTCGGCTCCCAGCGCGTGGGCGCGGGTGGCGTGGGCGGTCAGGTCGTCGAAGCGGTCGAGGTCGACGGTCCGGTCCCTGCCGGCCAGGCGCGCAGCGCCTGGGCCTATGGCGGGGGTGGCCCCGCTTCACCTGCCGTGGGTATCGCCCGCTCGGCGGGTCGAACCCTGGGTGCCGACAGTGGGTGAAGCAGCTTGGGGCGACAGCTCGCAGCACCGCGCGACTCGCAGCACTGCGCGACTCGCAGCACCGCGACTCGGCCGCCGGGCAACGGCGACTACCGTCGGCGGTCATGACTGCCGTGCCCCGCGCGACTGGCCTGCTGGTCGGCTACGCCGCCGACGTGCTGTTCGGTGACCCGGCGCGGTGGCACCCAGTGGCCGGCTTCGGCCGGGTGGCGCAGCGGCTGGAGTCGATGACGTACGCCGACAGTCGAGGCCGCGGTGTCGTGTTCGTACTGGGCTGCGTCGCCCCAGTCGCGCTGCTCGCCGCGGCGGCGGAGAGCTCGGCTGGACGATGGCGGGCGGCGCTGATCGCCGCGGCGACCTGGACCGTGCTGGGTGGTACCGGCTTGCGCCGCGAGGCGCTGGCGCTAGCCGACGCGCTGGCGGCGGGTGACCTGGTCACGGCCCGGCGCCGGCTGCCGAGCCTGTGCGGCCGCGACCCGGACGGGCTGGATGCCGCCGAGCTGGCCCGGGCCACGGTCGAGTCCCTGGCAGAGAACACGGCGGACGCCGTGGTCGCGCCGCTGCTGTGGGGGGCGGTCGCGGGCATTCCGGGGCTGCTGGCCTACCGGACGGTGAACACCCTGGATGCGATGGTTGGCCACCGCTCGGCGCGCTACCACCGGTTCGGCTGGGCCGCGGCCCGGCTGGACGACCTGGCGAACCTCGCCCCGGCCCGGCTGACCGCGCTGCTCACGGTGGCGGTCGCGCCGCTGACCGGGGCCGACGCCGGCGGAGCCTGGCACGCCTGGCGCTGCGACGGCGGTCGTCATCCCAGCCCGAACGGCGGGCAGTGCGAGGCCGCCTTTGCCGGCGCACTCGGGTTGCGCCTCGGCGGTCGCAATTTCTACGCCGGCCGGGTGGAGGACCACCCGATGCTGGGGACTGGTCGCCCGGCCGCGCCAGGGGACATCACCCGCGTCGCGCGGCTGGCCGGGGCGGTCTCCGCCGCCGCCGCGGTGACGGCCGCCACCCTGGCCGCGGCGCTGGATCGGCGGCCGGCATGAACGGCGCGCTGCTGGTCGCCGGCGCGTCGTCGGACGCCGGCAAGAGCGTGCTGACCGCCGGCCTCTGCCGCTGGCTGGCCCGACAAGGGATCAAGGTGGCGCCGTTCAAGGCGCAGAACATGTCCAACAACTCGGTGGTGACCGCCGACGGCGGCGAGATTGGCCGGGCGCAATGGCTGCAGGCGGTGGCCGCCGGGGTGGAGCCTGAGGTGGCCATGAATCCGGTGCTGCTCAAGCCCGGCAGCGACCGGACCAGCCACGTGCTGCTGCTCGGCCAGCCGTACGCCGAGACCAGCGCGCAGTCCTACCGCCAGCTCAAGCTGGTCCTGCAGGACGCGATCCTGGCCGCCTTCGACGACCTGCGCGCCCGGTACGACGTGGTGATCTGCGAGGGCGCCGGCAGCCCGGCCGAGATCAACCTGCGCGACACCGACGTGGCCAACATGGGGCTGGCGACCGCCCGTGACCTGCCCGTGCTCGTCGTCGGTGACATCGACCGCGGCGGGGTGTTCGCGGCCCTGTTTGGCACTCTGGCGCTGCTCGCGCCGACCGACCAGGCGCTGGTCGCCGGCTTCGTGGTCAACAAGTTCCGGGGCGACCCGGCGCTGCTGGCGCCGGGTCTGACGATGCTGGACCGGCTCACCGGCCGGCCGACGCTCGGCGTACTGCCCTGGCTCGACGGTCTGGAATTCGACGTGGAGGACTCCCTCGGGCTCGGCGAGGGCGCTGCCGCAGACAGCGGGGTCGAACTGCGGGTGGCCGTCGTCCGGCTGCCGCGGATCTCGAACTCGACCGACGCCGACGCGCTGGCGGCCGAGCCCGGGGTCGCCGTGCGCTTTACGACCTCGCCCGCCGACGTCCGGGACGCCGACTTGGTGGTCCTGCCGGGCACCCGGGCCACGGTCGCGGACCTGGGCTGGCTTCGGTCCGCCGGCCTGGCCGACGCGATCACGGCCCGGGCTTTGGCCGGCCGGCCGGTGTTCGGCGTCTGCGGCGGTTACCAGATGCTGGCCGATACGATCACCGACGACATCGAGTCCGGCTGCGGCACGGTCGCCGGCCTGGGCCTCCTGCCGATTGCCGTGCGGTTCGCGGCGGCGAAGACGCTGGGGCGGCCTAGCGGTACGGCGTACGGCGAGTTGGTGACAACGGCGTACGAGATCCACCACGGGGTCACCACCGTCACGGGTGCGGCCGAGGGGTTTCTGGACGGCTGCCGGGTCGGCGCGGTCTGGGGAACCACCTGGCACGGGGCGCTGGAGAGCAACGGCTTCCGGCGGGCGTTCCTTCGCGACGTCGCGGCGACGGCTGGACGGAACTTCACCCCGGCGCCGGACACGGACGTCGCCGTGGCCCGAGCGGCCCGCCTCGACGCCGTTGCCGACCTCGTGGCCGGTTACCTTGACACCGCGGCGGTGCTGCGCCTGCTGGAGACCGGTGCGCCCGCCGGGCTGCCCTTCGTCCCGCCGGGAGCGCCCGCGTGATCCTGCTGCTCTCCACCGCCGACACCGACCTGCTCGCCGCCAGGGCCAGCGGCGCGGACTACCGGACGGCGAACCCGGCGCGAGTCGACCCCGCGGACCTCGACGGGTTGCTCGCGGACGTGTCCGTTGTGGTGGTCCGGCTGCTGGGCGGCCGCCGGGCCTGGGAGGCGGGGCTGGACGCCTTGCTGGCGTTCGGCCTGCCCACCGTGGCGCTCGGCGGCGAGGCCACTCCGGACGCCGAGCTGATGGCGCTGTCCACGGTCCCGCGCGGCATCGTCGCCGACGCTCTCGGCTACCTGGTCGAAGGCGGCCCGGCCAACCTGGCCGAGCTGCACCGGTTCCTGTCCGGCACCGTGCTACGCACCGGCGAGGGGTTCGCGCCGCCGCGCCGGATGCCGGCGTACGGCGTGCGCGCGACGACTCTGGGTGCCGCCGGGGACGCGGGCCGGCCCACCGTCGGCATCGTGTACTACCGGGCGCACGAGCTGTCCGGGAACACCGCTTTCGTCGACGACCTGGCCGGCGCGCTACGGCACGCCGGCGCGGACGCGGTGCCCATCTACTGCGCCTCGCTGCGTGAGCTCACCACTGCGGCCAATGCCGGCCTGCTGGACCTGCTCCGCCGCTGCGACGCGCTGGTCGTTACGGTGCTGGCCGCCGGCGGCACCCGGGCCAGCGGCGCCACCGCGGGCGGTGCCGAGGAGGCTTGGGACGTCGGCGCGCTGGCGGCGCTCGACGTACCGCTGCTGCAGGCGCTCTGCGTCACCTCGAGTCGGGCGGCCTGGGCCGACAGCGACGCCGGGCTGTCCCCGCTGGACGCCGCTATGCAGGTCGCCATCCCGGAGTTTGACGGTCGGCTGGTCACCGTGCCGTTCTCGTTCAAGGAGACCGGCGCGGACGGCATCCCGGTCTACGCTGCCGACCCGGAGCGGACCGCCCGAGTGGCCGGGCTGGCGGTGCGGCATGCCCGGCTGCGGCACCGGCCCAACCGCAACAAGCGCGTGACGGTGCTGCTGTCGTCGTACCCGACCAAGCACGCCCGGGTGGGCAACGCCGTCGGCCTGGACACCCCGGCCAGCGCCGTGGTGCTGCTGCGGGCGCTGCGGGCGGCAGGTTACGACCTCGGCGAGGGCTTCCCGGAGGACGGTGACACCCTGATCCACGCGTTGATCGCCGCCGGCGGGCACGACGTGGAGTGGCTGACCGAGGAGCAGCTGGCAACGGCGCCGGCGCGGGTGCCCGTGGCGACGTACCAGGGCTGGTTCGACGCGCTCCCAGCGGGACGCAGGGAGCGGATGCGCGCGCACTGGGGCGAGCCTCCGGGCGAGCTGTACGTCGACGGCGAGGGTCAGCAGGCGGCGATCGTGCTGGCGGCGCTGCGGTTCGGCAACGTCGTACTGATGATCCAGCCGCCGCGCGGCTTCGGCGAGAACCCGGTGGCGATCTACCACGACCCCGACCTGCCGCCGTCGCACCACTACCTGGCGGCGTACCGGTGGCTGGACGAGGTCTTCGGGGCCGACGCCCTGGTGCACCTGGGCAAGCACGGCACGCTGGAGTGGCTGCCCGGCAAGAGCCTCGGGCTGTCGGCGGAGTGCGCGCCGGACGCGGTGCTGCGCGACTTGCCGCTGGTCTATCCCTTCATCGTCAACGATCCGGGCGAGGGCACCCAGGCCAAGCGGCGCGGGCACGCGGTCGTCGTCGACCACCTGGTGCCGCCGATGGCGCGCGCCGACAGCTACGGCGACCTGGCCCGCCTGGAGCAGTTGCTCGACGAACACGCCACTGTCGCCGCCCTCGACCCGGTGAAGCTGCCGGTGGTCCGGGCGCAGATCTGGGCGCTGATCCAGGCTGCGCAGCTGCACCACGACCTCGACCTGGCCGACCGACCCAGCGACGCTGAGTTTGACGACTTCGTGCTGCACGTCGACGGCTACCTGTGCGAGATCAAGGACGCCCAGATCCGCGACGGGCTGCACATCCTCGGCCAGCCGCCGACCGGCGAGGCCCGGGTCAACCTCGTGCTCGCCATCCTGCGGGCGGCGCAGGTCTGGGGCGGTCACGCCGGGGCGCTGCCCGGCCTGCGGTCGGCGGTCGCGGCGGCGTACGGCGTCGACGAGATCGGCGCCCGGCCCGACGTGGACCGGCTGGAGGAGATCACCCGCGGCCTGGTCGAGGCGATGGAGGCCACCGGTTGGGACCCGACCAAGGCGGCTGCGGTCTGCGCGGACGGGCTCGCAGTGGAGGGCGGGGCCGCGCCGGAGGTGGTGCGGGTGCTGGAGTTCGCCGCCCGCGAGCTGGTGCCGCGGCTCGACGGCACCGTCGACGAGGTCACGGCGGTGCTGCATGCGCTGGCGGGGGGCTACGTCGCCGCCGGCCCGTCCGGCTCGCCCACCCGCGGGCTGGTCAACGTGCTGCCGACCGGGCGCAACTTCTACTCCGTCGACCCGAAGGCGATTCCGTCTCGGCTGGCCTGGGACGTCGGAGTGGCACTGGCCGACTCGCTGCTCGACCGGCACCGCGTGGACACCGGCGACTGGCCGCCCTCGGTCGGGCTGACGGTCTGGGGCACCAGCGCGATGCGCACCCAGGGCGACGACATCGCCGAGGTGCTCGCCCTGCTGGGCTGCCGGCCGGTCTGGGACGACGCGTCCCGGCGGGTCACCGGGCTGGCCGTCGTGCCGCTGGCGGAGCTCGGCCGGCCCCGCATCGACGTCACCCTGCGGATCTCCGGGTTCTTCCGAGACGCGTTTCCGCACGTGGTCGCGCTGCTCGACGACGCGGTCTCGACGGTGGCCGCCCTGGACGAGCCGGTCAGCGACAACTACATCCGGGCGCACGCGCTGGCCGACCTTGCCGGCCACGGCGACTGGCGGCGGGCCACGACCCGGATCTTCGGCTCGAAGCCGGGCGCGTACGGCGCCGGCCTGCTGCCGCTGATCGACGCCCGAAACTGGCGCACCGACGCCGACCTGGCCGAGGTCTACGCCGTCTGGGGCGGCTACGCCTATGGCCGCGGCCTGGACGGCCGGGACGCGCGGGGCGACATGGAGACGGCGTACCGCCGGATCGCGGTCGCGGCCAAGAACCAGGACACCCGCGAGCACGACATCGTCGACAGCGACGACTACTTCCAGTACCACGGCGGGATGGTCGCCATGGTGCGCCATCTCACCGGCGCCAACCCGGCGGCGTACGTCGGAGACTCCGCGCTGCCGGACGCGGTGAAGACCCGGACGCTGCAGGAGGAGACGCACCGCGTCTTCCGGTCCCGGGTGGTCAACCCGCGCTGGATCGCGGCCATGCAGCGGCACGGTTACAAGGGTGCCTTCGAGTTGGCGGCGACGGTGGACTACCTGTTCGGGTACGACGCGACCGCTGGCGTCGTGGACGACTGGATGTACGAGTCGCTGGCGGCGGCCTACGTCTTCGATCCCGAAGTCCGCCAGTTCCTGCAGAAGTCGAATCCGTGGGCGCTGCGCGGGATGAGCGAGCGGCTGCTGGAGGCGGCGGACCGCGGGCTGTGGGCGGCGCCGGAGCTAGAGACGATGGACCGGCTGCGCTCGACGTACCTCGAACTGGAGGGGGACCTGGAGGGCGGGTGAGCTCTACGTTGAGGTGGACCCGCACTCGCCGGCGGAGTCAACCTCGGGGCTGACGGCCGATCGAGCGCGGATTTCTACTCTTGCCACACCGGCACAACAAGCCGCTCAGCCTTCCTCCCTCACAGCAACGCGGGTCTTGGCTGCCTGGGGTAACCAGCGAGACAATCGGAACAGCAGCGATCTCTACCCCAGTTGGAGCGAGTGTCGGCCCCGGCGGACCACTGACCAGTCCGGCAGGAGTGACGACAGGGGCCCCGACCGGCACCAACGTCCGAGGTCAGTACAGCTAGTCGCGACTTCGTTCTCCGACCCCTGGCTTGGGGCCGCAGGCATGCTGCGGAAGACGTACGCGAGCGGCGGCGGACTCCAGGAGGCTGCCGAGATAGAGCCAGCCGTCGTGCTCCCGTACGCCGGTGATTTCGGCGTACCGGCCCGTCGGTCCGTGCAGCGAACGCCGGACGCGCCCGGTGCGGTCCACTTGCAGGACCAACCCGTACCGCGGCGGTACCGGCTGCAGTCGCGCCGGTAGCCGGGCGGTGAGGCTTCGGACCAACGGGAGGGGCAGCATCCGATCGAGCACCGGGATCCGCAGGCTCGGCAGGGCGATCCAGTAGGTGTCATCGCCGACGGCGGAGAGGTTGTCCGGGAGGCCGGGTAGGTTCGCCGCCAGCGTCTGCCGTCGGCCGGCCGAGGTGCCGGTCAGCTCGATCCGGCTCAGCGTGTAGGTGCCGGTCTCCACGACCAGCAGCGCGGAATCGTCCGGAGTGAGGGCCACTCCGTTGGGGAAGTACAGGCCATCCGCGATCAGCGTGAGTTCGTCGGCGCCGGGCCGGTAGGCGAAGATGCGGCCGTTGGGCCGGTGTTCGAGCAGGTCGTGCTTGTAGTGCTCGATGCGGAACCTGGTCGAGCTGTCGGAGAAGTACACCGTGCCGTCGGCGGCGACGGCCGCGTTGTTGGGGAAGCGCAGCCGCCGGCCGCGGTAGCTGTCGGCCAGCACCACGACGTCGCCGGCGTCGGTTACCCGGAGCAGGCCGCGGTAGCCGTCGCAGACCAGCAGCGAGCCGTCCCGCGGGTCTAGCTCCAGGCCGAGCGGACGCCCGTGCGTGTCCGCGACGAGCTCCGGCCCGACGTCGGTCCCTGGGTGCGACCACCGGTAGATCCGGCCGTCTCCACCCCGCTGTAGAGCCTGCCTTGCTCGTCGAGCACGACGTCTTCCGGCTTCACTCCACCCGGCACCTCGAGGCGTTCGACCGTGTCGAGTACCTCATTCGGCGCGAACGCCCCGGTCAGCGTCGGTGCGGCCGGTGGCCATCACCGCTCCGGCGAAACGGTCGCCGGAGCGGGCTCCTCACCGCTGCGGCTGACCACGCTCCACCGTGGCCGGGTGACTGGGCCGGGGGACGGCCACGGGTCCGGCTGACCGATCCTCGTGCGAAGGACGCCCAGGGGCCAGCACCCAGCGCGATCTCGTCGCCCGGGCTTATCCAATGCCCGGACTCCAGCGCGGAGCAACCGGGGACCGTGCCGAGCCCGATCAGATCGCCCGCCTGCACCGGCTCGCCGGCGCTGGCGTA
>JADGOU010000142.1 GCA_017882835.1 Frankiaceae bacterium
GGGTCGCCGGCAGGTAGACGCGCAACCGGTTCAGCTGACGTCGGCCAGGGTGACCGGCCGGCCGTGCTGGTGCGCCAATGCCGCCGCGCTGGTGCGCAGCGATGTTTGCAGCACGAGCTCGCGGCGGCTGTTGTCCATCAAGTTTGCCCCAATGACCGCTAGGTCCTCCGCGCCCGGCGCCAGCATGAGCACCTCAGTCCCCGCCTGGCGAACCTTCCCCGCCTCTCGCATCAGCCGGCGGGTCACCGCCCGGCGGATGCCACGCTCGAAGCGCGCGGAGACGGTGGTCGGCTGGTCGTAGCTGAACGACGCCATCGGGGCGATGACGACGACCCGGTCCAGCCGCAGCGGGGCGAGAAGGTCGAGCGAGGTCGCCGACCGGGTGCCACCGTCGACGTAACGACGACGGTTGATCACTATCGGCGCGTACCAGCCCGGGATGGCGCAGGAGGCCATCACCGCATCGGCCAGGGCTGCCGGCGGCGACCCGCGCCGACCGAACGGCACCCGTCGGCCGGTCTCGTAGTCCATGGCGACGATCCAGGTCCCGGGGTGCGCCGCCCAGGCGCCGTGCGGCACGATCGCGTCAATCATTCGCCCGACCGGAGCAATGGTCCCCCGGCCGCGCGGCATGATCGAGGCCAACGCCGCCATCGGCGACGCCCGGCCCGGGCGTAGGGCGGAGCGCACCATCAACGACGGCGAGCCGGGCAGCATGCGCGGCCGCGGCGGCAGCGCGCCCCCGCTGTCGGCGTCGTAGTCGAACTCGATCCGCGGGTCGCCCTCGACGATGATCCCGCGCTGATGATTGAGCATCGTCTCGACGCCGATGCCACACCCCAGCATGGCCGTCGTGACGGAGCCGGCCGACGTACCGATCAGGTTGTCGGCCTGGCGGGCATCCCAGCCCTCGGCCTGCTGCAGGGCGTGCAGCGCGCCAACCGCCCAGGCGAAGCCGAGCACACCGCCAGCGCCCAGCACCAGCCCACGGCGGGGGCCGCTCGCCAACGGAGTCACCCGCGGGTTGGCTGTGGAGCGGTCAAGTCGGTCGGGTGGGATGGGGGCTTTGCGTCGGCTGGACCGGTCGAGTGGGTGGGACATGGTGCGGTCCCCCTTCCGGCCGGTATCTGAGTCCGGCCCACGTCAAAGCAGTTACCGAGTCCCTACCCGGCAGTAGCGCCGGGACCACTAGGGACATGCCCCGACCGGTCAGTCGGTCAGCCGGCGACCGAACAGACTCTCAAGCTCGGCCACGGTCTGCTTCATGGCCACGTGGTGCACACCGACCATGCCGGCGGCGGCGGCGCCCCGAACGTTGGGCGCCAGGTCGTCGACCATCACGCAGCTGGCCGGCGCAACCCCGAGCTGCGCGGCCGCATAGTAGTAGATGTCCTGATCGGGCTTGCGCATGCCAACCTCGCCGGATATTACGACCGCGTCGAAGAGCTCGACCCAGTCATCCCGCGGATAGTCCAGACCCCAGCTGTTGGACAGCAAGGCAGTCCGCAGTCCGGATGACCGGGCCCGGCGGACGACGCCGGCCATCCCGGGGTCTCGCTCAAAGGCGGCGAACATCCGGGTCAGCAGGCCGGCCCCGGGCACCGGCTCCCCGCCGCACGTCCGCAGGCGTTCGGCCAGCCGGTCCTCGAAGTGCGGCACCTCCATCTCGCCCCGCTCCAACGCGTGCACCGGGTTGGTCGCCGCCGCCGCCGCCCCCTCGGCACCCCGCAGGTCGCGCACGACCCGGGCGAAATCGGCGTACTCAATGTCGTCCGCCGCGCACCACGCCGCCATGGCCGTGGGCAGTGGAGAGGTCAGCACGCCACCCCAGTCCACAATCAGCGCGAGCAACTCGGGCGCCGACGGAGCCGACCGATCCGGGAGCTGGTGTGTCGCCGAACCGGTCGATAGCGCTTCGGTCACGCATCGGATCTTATAGAAGGACGTGGCGATGCGGCCGGGTTGCTAGGTCCGCAGCCGGCGTCGCCACCCGCGCGACGGGGACGGCGACGACTGCGGCCGGCCAGAGACCATGCCGGCCAGCTCGATCAGCGCCGCCCGCAGCGGGGAGTCCGGCGCCGCTTCGGCCAGAGTGCGCCCGGTCGCCACGGCGGCGTCCAGCGCGCTCTGGTCCTGCGGCAGGAACGCGGCGTCCGGGACGCCGGCGTAGCGCTCCAGCGCCGCTCGAATCTCGCGCTGGGCATCGCCGGCAACCACGACTCGACGCAGCCGGTTGACCACCACCAGCGGTACGACGTCCGGCACGGTCTCGCGGAGCTCGGACAGTCCGCGCAACAACCGGTGCAGGGAGATGGGGTCGGCGCCGCCCACGGCGAGAACGGTGTCGGCGGCTTGCAGCACCGCGAGGGTCGCCCCGTTACGCCGGGGCGCGGTGGTGTCGTAGGCGAGCTCCTCATCCTGCTCCAGGCAGAAGCCGCAGTCCACAACGATCAACGGCGCCAATCGGCGGGCGACATCGAGCACCGTCTCCACCGCGGCGGGGCGCAGCTCCGGCCACCGGTGGGCTCGGGGCAGCCCGGTCAGGACGCGCAGGCGAGGCGACACCTCCCGGGCAAGTCCGGCCAAGGCCGGCAGGTCGAGGGTGCCGGTGTTGGCCATGCGGGCGGCCGCGGCCAGGCCCGGTGCCTCGTCCAACAAGCCCAGCACCGCAGCGATGACGCCCCCGTAGACGTCGGCGTCGACGAGCAGCACCTCGGTGCCCGCGGCCGCCAGCTCGGTGGCTAGGCCGACCGCGACAGTAGTCCGGCCGGGCGCACCGGTCGGCCCCCAGACGGCGATCAACCGCCCGAGCGGCATGGCTGGTTCGAGCGGTCCGGACGTGGCCGGGTCGGCGGGTTCGTCCGGTCGGTCGGGCATCGCCAGCCTCGGGTCGGCCGGCGCCCCAGCTCGGGGTCGCGGATCGCTCAGCGTGGCCGTGACCGCTTCGACCACGGCGGCCGAGATGCTCTGCGCACCAGCATCGGCAGGCAACACGTGCAGGACGCCGAGCTGGCGCAACCGCCGCTCGGCATCCTCGTCGCCGGGCGCGACCAGGCCGACCACGGCGACGCCACCCACGGCCAGCCGGGTGAGCGCGTCCCGGTCGAGCCGGCGCAGGTCGGCGGAGAGCAACACCGCTCGGGCGGTGCCCGCCGCCGCAGTGGCCAGCAGGTCGGCCAGGTCGACACACCGGCGTACGACAGCGACCCCCAGGTCGCGCCGCTCCAGCGCCGCAACCAGGTCTGCCTCCCATACCGCGTCAGTGACGGCGGTGAGGACCGGGACCCTCACGGCGTCCGGCTCGGCAGTAGCGTTCCGCCCGCGGACCGGCTGGGTTGCGGCGAGCCGGAGGCACTGACTCCGGCCGTTGGAACACCGGAACCCACGGCCCCGGAGCCGCCGCCGGTCGCGCCGGGAGTGAGCACCGGCTCGCTGCCCACCTCGCTCCCCGGTGCGTCGGCCACCACCAGGGCAACGTCGATCTTGGCCGTCTGTACGGCAGCGACCAGAGTGGCGGCCTGCTCGGGCGGAACGCGCAGCACCAGCGCCGTATCGGCCGCGGTGGCCGCCAGCGCACCCGTGCCCGGCCGGACTGTTCGCTCGACGACGACCCGCCGCAGCAACGCGACAGTCCTCGTGGGCTGGCTGTTCTCGCCGTACGTCGCGAAGACGTCAACCAGGGCGCCGTGGTCCACCTCCGGCGGCACGTGCAGCCGAGACAGCGGCACGGTGACGAGCCGGGTGGGCGGCAGCGCTCGCTCGTCGGCCACCGCGCGCACCGGCAGCAGCTCCCCGCGGCTGACTGGCCGCACCAGCACCCGGCCAACCGGCGAGGGACCGGCGGCGTCGACGTAGCTGTGGCCGCTGTCGAACAGTCGGGATCGCACAGTCGTGACGTCGGCAGCGGTCAGCTGACTACCGAGGGCGAGGTCGGTGGCGGCGGCGTAGACCCGGGTCGTAGCGCCGGCCGCGGCCACGAGCCGGGCGCCCACCACAACGGACACCAGAACGAGCACGATGCCGGCAACCAACCGGCCGTCCAGCCATCGCGGCGCACGCAGTCGACGAGCCGGCGGGGACGGCGGGGCGGACACGTCGGGGTTCCTTCCGCTGCAGACACAGTCGTCGCAGAGACGGTCGTCGGACGCGGACCCGTGCCCCGACACGGACCGCAAGGGGTCATCGTTGCCAACCGCGTGCGTCGGCAGAGAACCTATCCACAGGCACGCAGTCGCCGCCGCGGTGGGGCGTCGGGTGTGGACAACTCATTCGACAGGGTGCTAACCGATGTCAGACTGACCCGCCACCGCATCCGAAGGAGGTTCCGCGTGGCCGCGCGGTTTCTCCAGCTCGCCGACGTCGCGGAGATCTTGAATATCTCCGCCTCCCAAACCTATGCGCTCGTGCGATCCGGCGAGCTGCCGGCCATAAAGATCGGGGGCCGCGGACAGTGGCGGGTGGAGCACGACCAACTCGAGGCCTATATCCAGCGCTGCTACCAGCAGACCAGGGAGTTTGTCGACGGCCATCCCTTGGCGCGCGACGGTGAGCTCCCGCCGGCGGACTGAGCGACCGTGGTGCACCGCCGACGGTCAGGTAGCGGCGGCCTTGCCCCTCAGCCCGAGCGGACGACCGCGAGTCCCCCAATGGGGACTGTGCGTACGCCGATGACTGCGTCGTGGCGGCGAAACTCACCCACGGGGTGCTCGGCCACCTCGAGGTAGTCGGCACCGACGCGGTCTACCGTGCCGGAGACGACGGAACCGTCGAGCAGCATGGTGTTGACCGCACTGCGATCGCGCGCCAGGGCGCGCAGCGCGTACCGCAGGTCGAGCCGAGCGCCGACGGTCCCTTCGCTACCGGGCGAGGCGGACATCCGACTCAAGCCGCCGATGGCGAGCACCGCCGGCATCGCCACCAGCGCCTGGCGTCCGCCCTCCTCCGCCAACAGGAGCCAGTCCGGACCGACGTCGACCAGCCGGCCGGTCAGCAGTTCGCCCGCAGTCAGGCGCACCGTTAGAACACCGCCCACTGCGGGACGCGCTCGGTCTACGAGCCGCAGTGCGGCAACCTCCCGGCGGGTGCGGTCAGCCACCTCGGCCGCTAGCTCCTCGGCCGCCGCGGCGTCGTACTCGGCCTCGAGGTCGGCGAACAGCCGTTCCCAGCGCATGGCGGTCACTGTCCCATTCCGGTCGGCGGCGACGGATGATCATAAGCAGCCAGGGGATCTCGGCTGGCCCGGCGACGCGTTGACGACACGACACCAGAGGAGTATGAAAGCGGACAGAGTCGAACTGATGCAAACAGGGGCAAACGAAGCTGAAAGGCCGAAATGAAGACAGGGCGCGTGGCACTGCCGGCGACCGTCGTGGCCGCAATGGGGGGCCCGGCGATGGTGCTCTGCCTGGCCGGGGCGTCACCCATCGCGACCGTCGCCACCCTGCGGTCGGCCGATACCTGGCGGCCGACCGCCGGACCGGAGGTCGTCGTGCCGGCGGTTGCCGCGATGGCCGCCTGGCTGCTGATCGCCTGGCTGACCGTCGTGACTGGGCTGATGCTCGTGGCTCAGCTGCGGGGACTTCCTGGCCAGCTAGCCGGCCGGTTGGTCGCCACGGTTGCTCCGCTCGCAGTCCGCCGGCTGGTCGAGGCAGCGCTCGGGGTGACGCTGGCCTCCGGTGCGGTCGCCGGAGTGGGTGTGGTGCCGGCGTGCGCGGCCACACCGCTGCCGGCCGCAGCATCACCAATCGCGGCAGCGGACCCGGCCGGCACTGCGATTGCCGTGGTGGGCCGTGTCACCGTCGGCTTCGACTGGCCGGCGGACCGGTCGGAGGAGCCGGCGACCCCAACATCGCCAACGCCGACCGCTGACCCGGCGGCAAGGTCCTCGACCGCACCGATGGCATCCCCGTCCCCGTTGCCGTCGTCGTTGCCGTCGCCCCCGTTCCCGCCCCCGTTCCCGCCCGCCTCCCCGCCCGCCTCGCCGCCATCAGCCGCGGTGCTCGGGGTCGAAGGGGCTCGCCAACCATCGGCGGCTACGCCTGGGGAGACGACGACCCAGGTGGTGGTCCAACGCGGGGACTCCCTGTGGGCGATCGCCGCGCGGCACCTCGGTCCAGGCGCGACCAACGCCGGCATCGCAACCGAGTGGCCCCGCTGGTACGCCGCCAACCGCGCCGTGATCGGACGTGATCCGAACCTGCTGCTGCCCGGGCAGCGCCTCATCGCCCCGCACTGATCGCGCCAGCGATCACACCACCTCGCCGCTGTCACCCGCCCGTCTGCACCGGAGGACTTCGAGATGTCGACCATGCCCACCCATGCGGCCCGAGTCGCCGGCGCGCCTGACTGTGCGCCAGTGCTGCGGCGGCTGCCAGTACGCGTCACCGAGCCGCCGTACGACGATGAGCTGAGGCCCCAGCCGGCGGTCGAAAGCTGGTTTGCGGCGCTGCCCGGTGGGTTTGGCCCGGGGAAGCCGGCTAGCCCCGAACCCGCCGGCACCATCGCCGTGCAGGGGACGCTGGCCCTCGGGTTCACCCCGGCGTCCCCCCGTCCGAGCACACCGGCCCCGTCGCCGCGCCCCACCGAGCCGGTCCCGGCCCGGGTCCCGCTGCGATTGGTCCCCGAGCTACCGGCGGAACCCAACGATGACGACGAGGAGGAGGAGCGGCCACGTCGCCGGACGCCCTCGCGGTCGCTGCCGCCGGCCCGGCCGTGGACGGCGCACCTGTTGCAGGCTCTGCTCGAAGTGCTGGCCGGCAGTCGGCCGCCGGCGCAAGTCCGGCGGTTCACCGCCGACGCCGTGTACGCCGACCTGACGACGAAGGTCACTCGACGCGCCGTCGACGGGCGAGCGGCGGGCCCGGCTCCACGCGGCGACGCAGTGCGCTCGGTGCACATAACTGAGCCGGACGACGGGGTCGTCGAGGCGTGCGCGGTGGTGCGCCGCGGGTCGCGAATGCGCGCGGTCGCGCTGCGGTTGGAGGGGCGCGATGGGCGTTGGCAGTGCACCGCGCTGCAGGTTGGCTGAGTCGCCCGCGCGAGAGACCGCGCCCCAGGCGGGCTGATTCACCGCCCGCGACCGCCCCCCAACGCCACCCCAACGCCACCCCAACGCCGATGTTGAGCCCATGTGCGTATCCATCGCGGTGATACGCACGTGGGCTCAACATCGGCGCAGTCTGGGGTCGATGTCGTGTCTGGATACGACGTGCGGGCCGGTCGGGCGGGTCGAGCTAGCGCGCCCCGGGCGCTCCGTGGCAGCGCTTGAACTTGCGGCCCGATCCGCACGGACACGGTGCGTTGCGCGCCGTCTGCGACCCGA
>JADGOU010000143.1 GCA_017882835.1 Frankiaceae bacterium
GCCGTGGTGTGGTTGCTCGTCGACGCCGCGACCGGGCCGTCGCTGCGGGCCGATCGGCAGCGGTTGGTGGCCGTTAACGCCAGCGGCACGGTGGTACTGACCTTCACCGACCATCCCGTCTCCGCTGATCGGGTAACCGGCACCCGGTCGTACGCCGGCTGGCAGGCCGACGACGACGCCGGCCTGCGGATCAACGGCTCGCTGGCCTTGGGCGTCGGTCGGCGCTGCGGCTGGCTGCTCCCCGCGGGGCCAGTGCGGGCGCAACTCGAAGCGGAACTCGACGAAACGCGCGACGACCTGGATACCGCTGACCCCGCGGCGCTGCCGGCGGCCCGGGCAGCGGCCGCCGAGCTGTCCTGGCGCGCCGCCGGACTCCTGGTCGTCAACCACGGCAGCCGGTCGGTCCTCGCCGACTCCGCTGCCCAGCGGTTGGCCCGGGAGGCCCTGTTCCTGCTGGTGTTCGGCAGCCGAGCGGCGATCAAGACGGACCTGCTGGCGCGGCTGGCTCGCTGAGCCAGCGGCGGCCGGCGAATCGGACAGAGGCGGATCGGACGGAGGAGAGGCGGCGAGATGCGCAGTCGAGAGTGGCACCTTCTCCGTCGGCCGCAGGGCTGGCCGACGCCTGCTGACTTCGCCCTGGTGGACCGGGAGCTACCGCCCGTCCAAGCGGGGGAGGTGGTCGTTCGCAACCTGTACCTATCGGTCGACCCGTACATGCGCGGGCGGATGAATGCCGCCCGGTCCTACGCGCCCCCCTATGAGCTGGGCCAGGTGATGTACGGCGAAGCCGTCGGCCGGGTGGCGGAGTCTGCCGACGACCGGCTCCCGGTCGGCGCGTGGGTGCGCACCCGACGCGCCTGGCGAGAGGCGTTCGTCTGCCCGGCTGGCGAGCCCGAGCTCATTGACGTGGAGCTGGCGCCGCCGGCGTCCTACCTCGGCGTACTCGGCATGCCGGGGATGACCGCCTGGGTCGGCGTGCACGACATCGGCGAGGTGCGGCCGGGCGAGACGGTGTTCGTCTCGGCGGCCTCCGGCGCGGTCGGCAGCCTGGCCGGACAGTTGGCCCGGCTCGTCGGCTGCCGGGTCATCGGCAGTGCCGGCAGCGCCGAGAAGGTGCGCTACCTTACCGAGGATCTAGGGTACGACGCCGCCTTCGACTACCACGCCGGCGACATCACCGGGCAGCTGCAGGCGGCCGCTCCCGAGGGGGTGGACGTCTACTTCGACAACGTCGGCGGCGAACACCTGCGCGCCGCGCTCGCCTGCCTGAACGTCCGCGGCCGGGTCGCGGCCTGCGGGTCGATCTCGTCGTACAACGAGCCGCAGCCCGGACCGGACAACCTCGCGGTGGTGGTCGGCAAGCGCATCCGCATTCAGGGCTTCATCGTGTGGGACCACGCCGACCGACTGCCGCTGTTCACCCGGTACGTCGGCGGCCTGCTGCAAACCGGCCAGGTGCGCTATCGGGAGACGGTTGTCGACGGGATCGAGCAGGCGGTGCAGGCCTTCCTCGACCTGCTCCGTGGCGGCACGCACCTGGGGAAGCTCGTCGTCCGGGTGTCCTCGCCCGACGACTGATTCCGCCCGACCGACTGCCTCAGCCGACCGCAGCTCGCAGCTGTATCAGCCGACCGGCTCGCCGACCCTTCCCGGTGGTGCAGTGGACGAGGCTCGCCGCTGCCGGACGAGAGGAGGTGCGCCATGGCCACTGCCACCGTGCTCCACGGCGGTCTTCGTAACCGTCGGCAGCGGATGTTTGCACCCATCGGCCTGGTCGCCCATTGGCTGATCCTGCTTGGACTGGTCGCAGTGTCGCTGGTAGCGGCGATCGTGCTCGACCAGGGGAGCCGGCTGTTCATGCTGAAGAACGTGCTGGCCGTGACACTGTCCATCCTGCCCGGCAGCATCTACCTGCTGTTCATCTCGGCCAAGGGCCAACGGCTGTACGACGAGTTCGTGATCAACCTGTACCGGCTGCAGATCGACCGGCTTGGCAACCTGCCCGCTCCGCCGCAGCACACGACGTACTTCGCGCAGTGGAAGAAGGCGAACGACGCCGTCAAGTTGGCCTCGGACACCGGCACCCGGGACAACCTGTACCGGGCCAAGTTCGAGGCCATCTTCGGCCCGCGGTCGGTGAGCACTCGAGGCCTGATCGACGACAAGGGCCGGCCGTTGACCGTTCGCGACCGCACCCAGACGTTCGCGCCGATCCTGCTGGCGACGTTCTTGATTGGCATCGGCTGGACGCTCGTCGTCCAGCCGGACGCCGTGCGCCACGTCCGGCTGGTCGCGTCCTTCAGTGGCTCGCCAACCGTTCCCTACGAGGCTCTCCGGTTCGGATTCCTCGGGGCCTACTGGTTCATCCTCCAGGACCTCGTGCGGCGGTACTACCGAGACGACCTGAAGACCGACGGTTACATCTCGGCCGTCACCCGGCTGGTCGTGGTGGCGCTGCTCGTCCTGACGATCGGCCTGATCCCGGTAGGAACCGTCCAGCAGCAGCAGGTGCTCGCCTTTCTGATCGGCGTGTTCCCGCAGATCGGTGTCGAGGTGCTCAAGGCCGGGGTACATGTCGGCTTCGTGAAGATGGTTCCGACGCTGCGGACGAAGCACCCGCTCAGCTCGCTGGACGGGCTGACGATCTGGGACCAGGCGCGGCTCCTCGAGGAGGGCATCGAGGACCTCGAGAACCTCGCCACGGCCAACCTCGTGGACGTCCTGCTCTCGATGCGGGTGCCGGTGGCCCGGCTGGTGGACTGGATGGATCAGGCCATCCTGTTGATCCACCTGCCGGACGACAAGGACGCCGCGCGCACCGCGCTGCAGCGGTTGGGCATTCGGACCGCGACGGACCTGGAGGCAGTGTGGGCGCAGGCGAGCCCGGAGGAGAAGGAGCTGCTCAGCCGGGCTGTGTTCGGACCGGAGGCCAAGCCGATCCACGCCGGCGCATTCCTGACCGCGCTCGGCCGAGAGGCCAACATCGCGCACGTGCGGGCCTTCCGCCGCCGCGACTGGCTCGACGACGCCGTGCTCGCGTCGGGGTGATTTCTCGCGCCGTACCCCGGCGAAGAGGGCGACCCGAGTGACCTCAGACGTTCGCCGGCTCGCTCGTGCCCGGGCCGCGGCGCCGGACGGTCACCAGGTCGTGCCTGGCACCTGGCAGCGTCTGATCCGCCATTCCCTCGACCACGAACCCGCTGTCCGCGATCATCTCCAGGTCCGCGCCCCCCGGCTGGCCCTCACTGGTGAGGTAGTCCCCCAGGAAGATCGAGTTGGCGATGTGCAGCGCGAGCGGCTGCAGGGTGCGCAGGTGGATCTCCCGCCCACCGGCGATGCGGACCTCGACGTCGGGGAAGAAGAATCTGAACAGCGCGAGGATGCGCAGACAGCGCTGCGGCGTCAACTGCCACTCGCCGCCTAGCGGAGTGCCCTCGAACGGAATCAGGAAGTTGATCGGCACCGAGTCCGGGCCAAGCTCGCGGAGCTGCTCGGCGACGTCGACGATGTCGCTGTCGCTCTCCCCGGTCCCGAATATGGCACCGGAGCACGGCGACAGTCCGGCGGACTTGGCCCGCTCGACGGTGTCCACCCGGTCGGCGAAGGTGTGGGTGCTGCACAGGTCGGCGTAGTGGTCTTCGCTGGTGTTCAAGTTGTGGTTGTAGGCCATCGCCCCGGCGTCGCGCAGCCGCTCGGCCTGGTCCGGCTTAAGCAGCCCAAGGCAGACGCACACCTCCACGTCCGGCCGCTGGTCCTTGATCACGCCGATCGCGTCGGTCACCTTCTCGACGTCGCGGTCGCTGGGACCCCGGCCACTGGCGACCAGGCAGACCCGCTTGGCGCCGCGCGCGACGGCCCGGTCGGCGGTCTCCGCGGCCACCTCAGGCGTGATCCACGAGTACTTGAGGATCTCCGCAGCTGAGCCGAGGCGCTGCGAGCAGTACCCGCAGTCTTCCGGGCACAGGCCGCTCTTCATGTTGACCAACATGTTGAGCTTCACTCGCCGACCGAAGAACTGCCGCCGAACGCGGCCGGCCGCGGCCACCACGTCGAGCACCGCGTCATCACCGCTGGCCAGCAGGCGCAACGCCTGCTCCCGGCTGGGGGCCTCACCGCGCCGGCTCTGCTCCACCAGCGAGGTCAGCAGTGTGTCGAGGGTCTCTGTGGTCGTCAGCATAGCCCGCAGCATGCCAAAGCGGTTTCGGTTGCGGGGTGCAGGGGTGTGGCCGCGCTCGGGCCGCGCTCGCTGCCCGCTGGAATCAGTTGCTTGGCTCGAAGCAGCGCCGCGGGTTGTCCACGAGCATCTGGTGCAGCTGCCCCCTTGGGTGTGCACGGTGATCGGCGCCCCGGTCTCCCGGTGGGCGGCGGCGCAGGCCTGCAGGTTACGTCGCACTCGTTGTACGGCCAGCCTAGCCTTGACCTCGAACGCGGGCATGATCACCGACGTACCGGCCAGAGCCGTCAGCACCAGCAGCTGGCTGCCGGTGCGGGTGCGGTGCCGGAAACGCCGTACTCCCCCCGGACCGGCCGCTACGGAAGTACGAAAGCCGTCTCAGTCGGCTCGGCCGTGGTGAGCCAGTAGGGCGTAGTACCCCGGGATGAGCTCGGGGTCGGTACCCCCGCGCATCGGGACCGTCTCGATGGTCGTCTCCCCCGCGGTGATGATCTTCCATTCGGCCTCCGGGAAGCAACCCCGTAGCTCGCAGTGGCCAAAGTGCCCGGGCTTGGGCAAGTCCGCGATTGCCCGCTCCAGCGGTGCCGGAATCCGCCACGGCGTGGCACCCAGGTGCGCAAGATAGGCCAACTGGCTGCCCGGAAAGTTCGTCTCCGCCAGGAAGAGGCGCCCGCGTACGCCGACCAGCGGGCCTAAGTTCTCCGCCAGCGACAACTGGGCAGCCCGGCCGAGAACGTGAAAGACGCCACGGACGAAGACGTTGCATTCGCCCAACTCGCTCAGCAAGTCGCGGCCAACCGCCGAGGTGGTCGCATCCAGCGCCCGAAAGTCCACGTTGGGGACGTCCAGGGACTCCAGCTTGGCGCGCGCAATGGCGGCCGGCGATAGGTCGAGGCCAAGGGCGCACGGGAACCGGTCCGCGAGCCAGCGGGTGAAGCGGCCGTTACCACAACCGATGTCGATGACGGGGAGAGTCTCGTCGACCTGCCCGCGCATGATTTCGAGGTACGACAATTGCTCACGGTCGCCACCCGAGTCCCACAGCACGTCACCGCGCTCTCCGGTCGTCCGAACTCTCGACCAGTACCGGTCCCAGCCGGCATTCGTCTGCTTCAGCGCCCGGTGGCTCAGCCAGGCCACCCGGGGGACCAGCAGCGCCGTGCCGGCTCGACGTACCGCGTTCGGCGACATCTCAGCGCCGCGCCGCTGGGGGAAGGTTGCCGAGCGGTGCGGCGCCGGGACGGCCGGTGGTCAACACTTCCCATTGCTGCGGCCGCTCGGCCGCTTGCCCTGGCGCCCCGGAGCACCGGGTCGCCCGGCCGGGTTGCCGAGAATCGCCCGACTGAGCAACAGGTGGGTCATCACCTCGACCGTGACTGCCGGACTGAAGTAGTACCCCTGCCCGTACCGACAGCCCAGTGCCTGCAGCTCGTCCAGTTGGGCGGCGGTCTCGACGCCCTCCACGACCAAACCGAGCCCAACCGATTCGATCAACTGCAGGACGGCCCCCACGAACTGGCGCTGCTGCGGGTCCGAGGCGATATCCACGATCAGGGACTCGTCGAGCTTGACACTGTCCGCCGCCAGCTGTCGCAGGGAGCTGATGGAGGAGTGACCGGTGCCGAAGTCATCGACCTCGATGCTGATGCCAAGCGCCTGCAGTCGAAGCAGCGTCTCGACACCGTTGGTGTCGCCGGTCATCAGGCCGGTCTCCGCTATCTCCAGCGTCAACCGACTCGGGGAGACGTCATGGTGCTCCAGCGTTCGCTCGATGTGCTCGCTGAGACCCGGTCGACGGACCTCGAAGGGGGACAGGTTCACGTGCAACCGAAAACCTGGGGAGAGGGGGAACTGCCGCGCCCATGCCGCCAGCTGCCCGATCGCCGTTCGCAAGCCCCAGTGGCCGATCTTGACGATGAGCCCGCTGTCCTCCGCCACGGAGATGAACTCCGCCGGGATGATTTGTCCCCGCTTCGGATGCAGCCAGCGGACCAGAGCTTCCGCGCCGATGATCTCTCCGGTGGCAAGCTCCACAATGGGTTGGTAGTGCAGCGACAGCTGACCAGCGGCAAGGCCGGCCCCAAGCTCCGTGGCCACTTGCATCCGGGCTAATGCCGTGGAGTGCATCGCCGGCTGAAAGACTTGGATGTTGCCCCGACCGCGGGCTTTCGCGGCGTACATGGCCGTGTCTGCGTCTCGCAGCAGGATCTCCGCCGTCTGGCTGTGGCTGCCGAAGCGCAGGCCGATGCTCGCCAAGGCCCAGACTGCGCGGTCGCCGACGGTGACGGGCAGGCGCAACGCTCTCAAGGCGCGCTGGGCGACCCGCAGGGCCTGCTCTTCGGTGGCGTCGGGCATCAAGATGGCGAACTCGTCGCCGCCGAGCCGGGCCACCGTGTCGGTGTCGCGAATGACGCTGGTCAGTCGCCGAGCCACCTCCACCAACACCGCGTCACCGGCGCCGTGCCCGAGGCTGTCATTGATGGTCTTGAACTCATCCAGGTCCAGCAGCAATACGGCGGGGGGCTGGGCTCCGCGTTCCGCGCGGGCGACCGCCTGTTGAATGCGGTCATTGAGCAGAGTGCGGTTCGCCAGGCCGGTCAGAGAGTCGCTGAGGGCCATCCGCTCCAGGTCCAGGTGGGCCTGGTCAAGGGCGGCAGTGCGTTCGGCAACCCGCTGCTCGAGGTCTTGGTACATCTCCTCCAGCTCATCGGCAAGCAGGTTGATGCCGGTGATGACGGCATCAACGGCGTCCCGGGCCGAGGACGGCTCCAACCGCGCGGCTAAGTCGCCGGAGGCGAGTCGGACGACGAGGTCCACTAGCCGATCTAGCCGAGGGTCCTCACGGACCTCCGTCATGCCGGCCGTCCCGCAGCCAAGCCAACGCCTCGGCCTCTACGGTGAAGAACCGCGTCGGAACCGGCACTGTGCTGACGCCCAGGATAAAGTTGGCGATGACCCGGTCCACCGCTGACCCACCCAACAACGCGATGGTAGACGCCGCGCTCGGCTCGGCGAAGACGGCCCGGGCCGGGCGAGTCACCGATGCAGTTCCGGTCATGTCCACCAGCATCGGATGCCGCTGGCCGGCGCAAATGTGGTTCACCGCTGCGACGGCCTCCCGGGCAGCCGACTCGGTGATCTTC
>JADGOU010000144.1 GCA_017882835.1 Frankiaceae bacterium
GCGGGTCGAGGTGTTGGCGGACGCGGTGGGCGCGTTCGTGACCGTAACCGCCGACCGGGCTCGCGCGCAGGCCCGCGCCGCCGAGCGGGCGGTGGCCGACGGGGGCGACCTGCCGCCGCTGCACGGCGTACCGACAGCGATCAAGGACCTGAACGCGGTGGCGGGTGTGCCGATGACCGCCGGCTCCGCCGCGGTGCCCGCGCTGGTGCCCGACTACGACGACCACGTGGTCACGCTGCTGCGGCGGGCCGGCACGATCAGCCTCGGCAAGACCAACACGCCGGAGTTCGGCCTGCCCTGCTACACCGAGCCCGACGTCGCCCCGCCGGCGCGGACGCCGTGGGACCTCGACCGCTCAGCCGGTGGGTCGAGCGGGGGAGCCGGGGCCGCCGTCGCCGCCGGCCTGGTGCCGTTCGCCCACGGCAGTGACGGCGGAGGGTCCGTGCGCATCCCCTCGAGCGTCTGCGGGCTGTTCGGCATCAAGGTCAGTCGCGGGCGGATCAGCAACGGGCCGGTGCTCGGTGACGTCACCGGGCTCGGCTGGAGTGGCCCGATGGCCCGGACGGTCCGGGACGCGGCGGCGATGCTGGACGCGATGGCCGTGCCCATGCCCGGTGACCCGCACTGGGCGGCCCCGCCGGCCGAGTCGTTCCTGGCCGCGGCCGACCGCGACCCGGGTCGGCTGCGGATCGGCCGCTACCGCGCGCCGGTGATCGCCGACAGCACGGTGCACCCCGACTGCCTGGCGGCCTGGGAGGATGCCTCGGCCCTGCTGGCGGCGGCCGGCCACGAGGTCGAGGACGTCCCCGGGCCCTTCGGTCCCGAGCTGTTGCCGGCGTTCACGGTGGTCTGGTCGGTCGGGACCGCGGCCGTCCCGGTGCCGCCCAACGCCGAGGGCCGGCTGCGTCCGCTCACCCGCTGGCTGCGCGAGCAGGGGCGGGCCACGTCCGGGCCCACGTTCGTGGGCGCCATGCAGGAGCTGCAGCGCGCCGCCCGCGTCACGATCACCGCCGCCAGCGCCTACGACGCGGTGCTCTCGCCCACGCTGGCCCAACCCCCGGCGCTCATCGGTGCGTTCCGCAACGACGCCGACCCGGCTGCCGACTTCGCCGCCCAGGCCCGGTTCACGCCTTTCACCTCGGCGTACAACATGACCGGGCAGCCGGCCGTCAACGTGCCGTTGTACTGGACCGCGGACGGCCTGCCGATCGGTGTCATGCTCGCCGGCCGGCCGGCGGACGAGGCCACCTTGATATCGCTGTCCGCCCAGCTGGAGGTAATCAGGCCATGGGCCGACCGGCGCCCGTCCTGGTGGTGACCCCGGCGTCCGCAGAACGCGCGGGCACGGCAGGATGCGCGCCATGACCGACAGTGCGGCGCCGGAGCCGGATTCGATCGACCGGGAGCTGGCCGCCCTGGCCGAGGCCTACGGGGTCGCCACGGTGTACGAGGACTGGACCCGGCGCCCGGTCCCGGTCGCGGCCGGCACGGTTCGGACGGTGCTCGGGCTGCTCGGCGTGGACGCCTCGACGCCAGCAACGGTGCGGGCGGCCCTGGCCGAGGTCCAGGTCGCCGCCTGGCGCCGGCTGGTGCCGCCCACGGTGGTGGTTCGCCGCGAGGACCCGGCGCCGGTGGTGGTGCAGGTCCCCTTCGGCGAGCGGCCACAGCTGCGGGTGCTGCTCGAGGACGGCGGGTCGGTCCGCGTCGTCGACCACGGCCCGCCGTTGGAGGAGCACCACGTCGACGGCCATGCCCGGGTCGCCGTGCCATTCCACCTGCCGGTCGGGCTGCCGCCGGGCTGGCACCGGCTGGAGGTGACCGCGGGGGCGCAGCGGGCCGAGTCGGTGTTGGTGGTTGCGCCGACGGTGGTCGGCCTGCCTCCGAACCTGCGTCGGGCCTGGGGCTGGATGGTCCAGCTCTACAGCGTCCGCAGCACCGCTAGCTGGGGCATGGGCGACTACGGCGACCTGCGTGAGCTGGTGCGCTGGAGCGGGGAGGAGCTCGGTGCTGGGGTGGTGCTGTGCAACCCCCTGCACGCCTTCTCGCCGGTGGCGCCGGTGGAGCCCTCGCCGTACTTCCCGAGCAGCCGGCGCTTCCGCAGCCCGCTCTACCTGCGGATCGCCGACACCCCGGAGTACGCCGCGGCCGTCGCCGTTACCCGGGCCGCGGTCGACGCGCTCGCGGTGCCCGTCGATGGCGACCTGATCGACCGGGACGCGATCTGGTCCGCCAAGCTGGCGGCGCTCGAGCTGCTCTTCCCGCTGCGCCGGCCGGCCGAGCTGGCGGCCTTTCGGGCCGAGCTCGGCGCCGGGATCGAGGACTTCGGGTTGTTCTGCGCGCTCGCCGAGCGGCACGGGGTCCCTTGGCAGAACTGGCCGGCCGAGCTGCACCACCGGGACTCGCCAGCGGTGGCGGCGGCGCGGGCGGCGCTGGCCGAGCGGGTCGAGTTCCACGCCTGGTGCCAGCTGCTCTGCGATGAGCAGCTGCGCGCGGCCGCCGACACCGCCGGCGCTGCCGGGATGCCCGTCGGGGTCGTGCACGACCTCGCCGTCGGCGTCGATCCGGGTGGCTCAGACGCCTGGGCGTTGCAGGCCGACCTGGTGCTCGGTGCCACCGTGGGGGCGCCGCCGGACTCGTTCAACCAACGCGGTCAGGACTGGCGACTACCACCATGGCGTCCCGACCGGCTGGCCGAGACCGGCTACTCGTCGTACCGGGACATGCTGCGCGGGGTGCTGCGGCACGCCGGTGGAGTGCGGATCGACCACGTGATGGGGCTGTTCCGGCTGTGGTGGGTGCCGGCCGGGTGTTCACCGGCGGAGGGGACCTACGTCCGGTGCGACGCCGAGGCGCTGCTCGGGGTACTCGCCCTGGAGGCGCACCGGGCCGGCGCGCTGGTGATCGGCGAGGACCTGGGGACCGTCGAGCCCGAGGTCACTACGACGCTGGCCGAACGCGGCATCCTCGGCAGCTCCGTGCTGTGGTTCGAGCGGGACGAGGACCCCGACACCGGCGAGGACGCCGGTCTGCTGCCGCCGAAGCGGTGGCGGGAGGCCAGCGTGGCCAGCGTGACGACCCACGATCTGCCCACCGCGGCCGGTTTCCTGGTCGGGGAGCACGTGCGGGTGCGGGCCGAGCTCGACCTGCTCGGCCGACCGGTCGAGCAGGAACAGGGGCAGGCCGACCGCGATCGCGCGGAGCTCATTGACCTGCTCCGGCGCGAGGGGCTGCTCGCCGGCGGCCGGGGGCCGGTCTTGGCTGACTCTGACGTCGACGACGCCGTGCTGGCCATGCACGCTCTGCTCACCCGCACGCCGTGCCGGCTGGTGCTGGCCGCGCTCGGTGACGCCGTGGGCGACCGTCGCCAGCCCAACCTGCCTGGTACGACGGATGAGTACCCGAACTGGCGGCTGCCGATAACCGAGCCCACCCCCACCGGCCCACAACCACTGCTGCTCGAGGACCTGGAGGCTTCCGAGCAGGTGCAGCGGTTGGCTGACGTGCTCCGGGCGGGGCTATCGATAACGTGACAAGAGTCCCCGGACTGGCCGGCAGGAAACGGGGGGTGCGGCGGCGGGGGACGGCGGCGAACTCCGTCATCGAGGGGTGCGCCGTACGGGGGGACGGCGCACCGCTCCTTAGCCTCCAGACGCAGCCTCCAGACGCCTCTCAGACCGCCGCCTCTCAGACGCCTCTCAGACGCCTCTCAGACGCCTCTCAGACGTCTCTCGAGACCCGTCCCTCCTAGAAGCCGCTTGAAACCAAGTGGCAGGTCGCGGACCCGACGTTCTCCGGTCCGTTAGGGTCGCCGACATCGACGATCCCCGACCGCGAGGCCGCTGTGAACCCTGGACATCTGCGCCGTACCGTCTCGACCTCCGCTGCCGTGCTGGCCACTGCCGGCGTGCTCGTCGGCGCGGCGACTCCCGCCTTCGCCGAAGCTGTGGGCCGCGCTGGCGGCGCCGGCATGGGATTTGGCGAGATTCTGCTGGTCTACTTCGGCGCTCCGGTGGCGCTGTTTCTGCTGTTGACCGTGCTGGCGTTGGCGCCTAGCGCCCGGCGGCGGCCGCGCTACCGGCCGGGTCGCCCGTTTGACGGCGAGCCGGTGTGGTTCGCCGGCCCGGATGATGTCGACAGTGCGGTCCGGGGCGCCAAGCCGGCCGACCAGGACCGGGGCGGCGCGCGTGGCAGTTGGTGAGACCTTCACGCCGAGCCAACAGCGCCACGTCGAGCAGTCCCTGACCACGGCGATGCGCGAGACCAGTCTGCACTTCAGCGTCTTCGTCGGCGACGTCGACGGTGAGGCCCGGGAGGTAGCCGAGCGGTTGCACGCCGCCCTCGGCCCGCGCGCGCCGGAGGCCGTGCTGCTGTTGGTCGCGCCCGGTGCCCGGCAGCTGGAGGTGGTCACCGGCCAGGCCGCCCGACATCGGGTATCGGACCGGGCCTGTGCGTTGGCCACGCTGTCGATGACGACCGCCTTCGTCGGCGGCGACCTGACCGGCGGAATCGTCACGGGTGTCCGCATGCTCGCCGACGCCGCCGGACCAGAACCGAACCGCTGAGCGAAGCCGCTGTGCGCCACCGGCTACCGGTTGCGCGTTACCGGTCAGTCGCCAGCAGCCTGCCGATCCTTGGCTCGCGCCCGCAGCGCCCGCGACACCGAGTCCCGGCCCTCCACCAGCAGTCGTCGCAACGCCGGCTCCCGATCGGCGGTGGCCAGGAAAGCATCGGTCCGCTCCACCGTGTCTGAACTGATTCGCAGCGCCGGATATAGCCCCACGGTGATGCTCTGCGCAATCTCGCTGGTCCGCGACGACCAGATCCCGGGAAGCGCGGCGAAGTACCCCTCGACGTAGGGCTCGAGCAGGTCCAGCTGATCGGCCTGGGTGAAGCCGTCGATGACCGCGGCCTGCTCCGCGTTCGGCAGGTCGGCCGACTCCACCACCTGCCGCCAGGCCTCCTCCTTGGCTTCGGCGGTGGGCCGCGCCGCTCGAGCGGCCAACGCCTGGCGGCGACCGGCCGCGGTGTCGTCCCGGGCCAGCTCGGCATCGATCTCCGCTTCACCGGCCGCGCCCAAGGCCACCAGTCGGCTCAGCACGTGCCAGCGCAGCTCGGCGTCCATCACCAGCCCCGGGACGGGCGCGTCGCCGGTCAGTAATCCACGCAGCACCCTTTCCTGGTCCGCGCCGCGGGCGGCGGCGGCGAAGGCGCGGGCGAACGCCAACTGCGAGTCGCTGCCCGGCTCGGCCGCGCGCACGGCCGTCAGTGAGGCCTCCGCCAGGGTGCGCATGGCCGGCTCGCGGTTGTCCGGGTCCCCGAACTGGGTGAGGGCGGCCGCGGCCTGCCGGAGCACGGACTGCACCACGCCGATGTCGGATTCGGTGAATGCGCCGGCGAGCACTAGCCGGAGGTAGTCGCGAGCGGCCATCTCGGCGTCCCGGGTCATATCCCAGGCCGCCACCCAGCACAGCGCCCGGGGCAGCGACTCCGCGAACTCTCCGATGTGGGCCACCAGCGTGGCCAGCGAGGCGTCGTCGAGCCGGATCTTGGCGTAGGTCAGGTCGTCGTCGTTGACCAGGACGAGGTCAGGACGGCGTACGCCGACCAGCGCGGGCACCTCGGTGCGGACCTCGATCACGTCGAGCTCCACCCGCTGCCGGCGAACCAGGCCGGCGGATCCCCGGTCGTAGAGGCCAACGGCCACCCGGTGCGAGCGCAGGGTCGGGTGCTCGGCCGGGCTTTCCTGCACGATCGCGAACGACCCGAAGTCGCCGTCCGGTCCGACATCGAACTGCGGCCGCAGCGTGTTGACCCCGGCGGTCTGCAGCCACTCCTTGGACCAGCTGGTCAGATCACGACCGGAGGCCGCCTCCAGCTCGGCGAGCAGGTCGGCCAGCGTGGTGTTGCCGTAGGCGTACCGCCGGAAGTAGCCGCGCACCCCTGCCAGGAACTCGTCCCGGCCGACCCAGGCGACAAGCTGCTTGAGCACCGAGGCGCCCTTGGCGTAGGTGATGCCGTCGAAGTTCACCCGCACGGCCGCGACGTCGGTCATGTCCGCCGCGATTGGGTGGGTCGAGGGCAGCTGGTCCTGACGGTAGGCCCAGGTCTTTTCCAGGTTTGCGAAGGTCGTCCACGCGGTCGTGTACTCCGTCGCCTCCACCTGCGCGAGCACGCTCATGTAGGTGGCGAACGACTCGTTCAGCCACAGGTCGTCCCACCACCGCATGGTGACCAGGTCGCCGAACCACATGTGCGCCATCTCGTGCAGGATCGTCTCGGCCCGCCGTTCGTAGCTGGCCCGAGTGACCTTGGACCGGAAGACGTAGTCCTCGAGGAACGTCACGGCCGCAGCGTTCTCCATCGCCCCGGCGTTGAACTCCGGCACAAAGAGCTGGTCGTACTTGCCGAACGGGTACCGGTAGTCGAAGACCCGGTGGTAGAAGTCGAAGCCCTGCTTGGTTTCGGTGAATATGCGCTCCGCGTCGATGTGCTCGGCCAGCGAGCGGCGACAGTAGATGCCCAGCGGGATGCCGTCATGCTCGTCGGTAACCCGGTGGTACGGCCCCGCGACCAGCGCGGTGATGTAGGTAGAGATTCGGGGCGTCGGCGCAAACCGCACCACCTGCGCTGCGGCTGGCCCCGGAGTGGCGGTGGCCGCGCCGTTGGACACTACGTGCCAGCCGGCGGGCGCCGTGACGGTCAAGTCGAACACTGCCTTGAGGTCCGGCTGGTCGAAGCAGGCGTAGATCCGGTGCGCGTCGAAGGTCTCGAACTGGGTGTAGAGGTAGACCTCGCCGTCGACCGGGTCGACGAAGCGGTGCAGCCCCTCGCCGGTGCGCATGTAGGCGCCGTCAGCCACTACCCGCAGCTCGTTGTCGGCCGCCAGCCCGTCGACAGCGACCCGGAAGCCGTCGAAGACGAGGTCCGGGTCGAGCGACCGGCCGTTGAGGGTGACCTCGGGTACGGCCGGTGCCGTCAGGTCGACGAAGGTCGCCGCGCCGGGTTCGCGGCAGCCGAACCGGATGGTGCTGATCGAGCGGAAGATGGCCGCCCCGGGAGCTCCGGCGCCGTCGGTCACGTCCAGCTCGACGGTGTTGCTCTGTACGGTGATCAGCCGTGCGCGCTCGCCGGCCTCGGCGCGGGTGAGGTTATGGGCGGCCACTGATCTGTAGGCTCCTTCTGGTCTGGTCTGGTCTGGTCTGGTCTGGTCTGGTCTGGTCTGGTCTGGTCTGGTCTGGTCTGGTCTGGTCTGGTCTGGTCTGGTCGGGTCTGG
>JADGOU010000145.1 GCA_017882835.1 Frankiaceae bacterium
GCCCCAGCCGCCGTACCGGACAGCGACCCGGCCCAGCCGGTATCGCTGAGTGCCCCCACACCTGCACGGCCGTGGGTCTGTGGCGCCCAGCGGGAGCAACAGCTCTTCGGCCGTCCCGCAATCGCGACAGCGGAACTCATAGACCGGCACTGCGCTCCCTTCGCTGGAGGTCGCACCTGACGCCTTCCCAGCCGGGCGTCCTGGTTGTCCCCAGTGTGGACAAGTGCTGTGTATGAATGACATCGGTGTGGTTACGCCTATGTCATTCTGGCGTGAATCGACCTCAACGCCACTGGGTCGAGAGCCCGAAGCCGATGATGATGAAGCCGAACCCCGCCACGAGGTTCCAGTTGCCCAGGGCGGACAGTCCCGGTGTGGCCCCGCCGCCGATGTAGAAGACGACCAGCCAGGCGACGCCGAGGAGGAAGAAGGCGACCATCACCGGTGCCAGCCAGCGCGGGCTCGGTCGCTTCTTCGCAGAGCGGACCGGCGGCGGCGTGTAAGCCGCCTGTCGACGGATGCGGGACTTCGGCACGGGGTTCTCCTGACGGTGCGGTCAGTAGTTAGCGTAGAGCGTGCGGGCAGCGGGGTCGGCGGGATGGAGGTGGGGGTGGACGTAACAACGGCCTTGCACCGGCCGCGCCGGCATGTCTGGACGGCGTTGGTTCCGATCGCCGCCTTGCTGGCCGGCGTGCTGTTTGCCTCGACGGCGACGACGGCACGCGGGGGGGATCTACGCCCTGCCAGTGCGACCCAGGTGGCCGACCTGGTGGCCGCCGAGCAGCGCCGCGTCGAGGCGTACGACGCGCAAGCGCGCGCCCTGCGCGCCCAGGTGCAGGCGGCCAGTGCCCGGGCGGCCGCCCGGGACGGCCGGGTGGCGGCTGCCCGCGACGGCGCCGATGCGATAGCGCCGGCCGCGGGGCTGATGGCGGTCGCTGGCCCCGCTGTGACGGTGAGCCTGGACGACGCGCCGCGCGCCCAGGACGGCACGCTGCCCGGCCGGGCCAGCCCCGACGACCTGGTCGTACACCAGCAAGACGTGCAGGCGGTCGTGAACGCACTCTGGGCCGGCGGCGCCGAGGCAATGACGCTGATGGGCCAGCGGGTGATCGCCACCTCGGCAGTCCGCTGCGTCGGTAACACCCTGCTGCTGCACGGCGCCGTCTACTCGCCCCCCTTCACCGTGACGGCGGTCGGCGACGTCGACGGCATGCGGGCCGCGCTGGACCGAGCGCCCGGCGTCGTGGTCTACCGTCAGTACGTCGCGGCCTACGGTCTGGGCTACTCCGTGACGACGGCCAGGAGCAAGCGGCTGCCGGCGTACGACGGGTCCCTGGAGCTGACCTCGGCCCGACCGGCGTGAGGGGTTGGCGCCGCGCCGTCCATGCGGCCGGCGAGCTGATGATCACCGCCGGCGTGATCATCCTGTTGTTCGTGGGCTACGAGCTGTACTACACCGGGGTCTACACCGGCCACGAGCAGGCGGCGCTGCGGGATCGGCTCCAGCAGTCCTGGCAAGCGCCGACTGCCCCGGCGGCCAACCCAGCGTCCACCGAGCCCCTTCCCGTACCTGTTGACCTCGGCTCCGGGGTGGCAATCCTGCGGGTGCCCCGGCTCGGTGCCGACTGGGCCAAGGTCGTGGTGGAGGGCGTCGACGTGGAGGACCTGAAGAAAGGTCCCGGCCACTATCCCGGGACCGCCATGCCTGGCGAGATCGGCAACTTCGTGGTGTCCGGGCACCGCACGACGTACGGGGCTCCGTTCAACCAGCTCGACGAGGTGCACGCGGGGGACGCGGTGGTGGTGGAGACCCGAGTGCAGTGGTTCACCTACCGGGTCACCGGCGAAGACGTGGTCGCACCAAAGGCGATCGAGGTGACCTATCCGGTCCCTGGCGGCGCCACGGCGACGCCCACCCAGGCGGTGCTGACGTTCACCACCTGCAACCCCAAGTACTCCGCCAGCCAGCGCCTGGTGCTGCACGGGCTGTTGGAGTCGACGCAACCCAAGTCGGCCGGCCCCCCGCCGGCGCTGCGGGGCTGATGTGTACGCGTGGATCTGGCGCCGGCTGCCCGGCCGCCGGCCGGCCAAGATAACCGCCGCCGTGGCGCTGCTGGCCGCCGCCGTGGCGCTGCTGTTCCTGGTCGTGTTCCCCTACGTCGAGCCGCGGCTGCCGTTCAACCAGGTCACTGTCACGCCGCATGGCGGGGACGCTCCAAACATGGTCCCGGCCGGCCCGAGCGGTGCTTCCACCGGTGGGCCCAGCCGTGCACCCAGCGGTGCCCCCAGCGCGACCCGCACAATGACCGGGTGAGCCGGATCCTCGTCATCGACAACTACGACAGCTTTGTGTTCAACCTGGTGCAGTACCTCGGCCAGCTCGGCGCGCAGTGCGTCGTCCGGCGCAACGACCAGGTGGCGATAGCCGATGTGGCTGCCCTCGCCGTCGACGGCGTGCTGCTGAGTCCCGGCCCCGGTACGCCGGAGCAGGCCGGAGTCTGCGTGCCGCTGATCCAGGCGTTGGCGGGTCGGGTGCCGCTGCTGGGCGTGTGCCTCGGGCACCAGGCAATCGCGGTCGCGTACGGCGCCACGGTCGGGCGGGCGCCAGAGCTGCTGCACGGCAAGACCAGCCAGGTGCACCACACCGACCGCGGCGTGCTCACCGGGTTGCCGAACCCGTTCACCGCCACCCGGTACCACTCGCTGGCGGTGGACGAGAACACGCTGCCGCCCGAGCTCGAGGTCACGGCGCGGACCGACAGTGGCGTCGTCATGGCGCTGCGGCACCGCGCCGTCGCGGTGGAGGGGGTGCAGTTCCACCCGGAGTCGGTGCTCACCGAGTGCGGCCATGTGCTGCTGGCCGCTTGGCTGGAGCAGTGCGGCGACAGCGGGCCGCGCCAACTGGCGCCCGCGCTGTCCGCCCGCGTGGAGGAGCGTCGCCGGGCCGTCAGCGTCGGACCGGACTGCCAGGGCCGACGGTCGCAGCTCAGGGCAGCCGGGTCGGCTAGGGGATAGTCGGCGACCCGGATGGCACCGTCGAGGGGGATGCCGGTGACTGGCTGGGCGTCGGTGTCGGCGTTGCCGTGGGCGACCGGCTCGGCGGAACCGACGGCGTCGGGGTTGGCGGGGGCGACAGCGTGGGCGGTGCCGGGACCGCCACCACCAGGGTCACCGTCGAGCCCGGCCGGGCGCGACCGGTGGGGTTCTGGGCTACCACGGTGTCCGCCGCCACGCTGGCGTCGGCCCGAGATGTCAGGTCCACGACGAAGCCGGCGTCCTGCAGGCGGGCGGTGGCCGTGACCCGATCCAGGCCGGTGACCGAGGGAACGGCCACCAGGCCGGAGGAGACGGCCAGCGAGACCTTGGTTCCGGCCGCGACCGACGTGCCGGCGATCGGCACGCTGCGCAGGACCTGCCCGGCCGGAGCCGGGTCGTCCTGCGTGGTGAGGTCGCCCGGCGCCAGCTTCGCGTCCGTCAGAGCCTGGATGGCGGCGTTTCGGCTCAACCCGCTGACGACCGGTACCGGGACCATCTCGATGCCTTTGGACACCGTGACGTCCACCGTCGCCCCCGGCTTGACCAGGATCCGCGGCAACGGGCTCTGGTCGAGCACGGTGTCGACCGGTCGGTCGCTGAAGACCCCGGTGACCTGCCCGAGCCGTAGCCGGGCACGCTGCAACGAGGCGCTCGCGTCGGCGAGGGACGAGTCCACTAACGCCGGTGTGGACACGTCCTGGGCGCTGCCCCGACTCCCGCTCAGCACCCCGCTGAACGCCAGGACCACGGCAATCCCGATCAGCAACAGCGCGGCCAGCAGCCACCACAGCCCGCGCCGGTTCCGCTCCCCGGTAACCGGCGGTAGCAGGGTCGCCCCCTCGGGCGGCGTCGGGTCGAGGACGCCAGGCGAGAGCAGCGGCGTCGCCTCCACCGGGATTCCGGCCAGTGCCCGCCGCAGGTCCGCGCGCATCTCCTCCGCGCTCTGGTAGCGGTTGGCGGGGTTCTTGGCCATGGCTTTGAGGACGATCGCGTCCATGGCGCCGGTCAGTTCGGCGTCGTACGCCGAGGGCGGCACCGCATTCTGGCGGACGTGCTGGTAGGCCACCGCGACCGGTGAGTCGCCGGTGAACGGCGGGGTGCCACACAGCAGCTCATACAGCAGGCACCCGGTGGAGTAGACGTCGCTGCGGGCGTCGACGTGTTCACCCCGGGCCTGCTCCGGGGACAGGTACTGGGCGGTCCCGACGACGGCGGCGGTCTGGGTCGCCGTGCCCGCCGCCGCAGCCAGCGCCCGGGCGATGCCGAAATCCATCACCTTGACCTCGCCGGTCCGGGTGACCATGACGTTGCCCGGCTTGACGTCGCGGTGCACGATGCCGGCTCGGTGGCTGAACTCCAGGGCGTCGCAGACGTCGGCGACGATCTCCAACGCGCGGGCCGGGAGCACTCGGCCGTGGTCGTGCAGGATGTCCTGCAGCGTCCGGCCGTCGACGTACTCCATCACGATGTAGGGGACGAGCGGCCCGCGCGGCGGGTCCAGGTGGTCCTCGCCGGTGTCGTAGACCGAGACGATGGCCGGGTGGTTCAGCGATGCGGCCGCCTGCGCCTCGCGCCGGAACCGGGCCAGGAAGGACGGGTCGCGGGCCAGGTCCGCGCGCAGGACCTTGACGGCGACCTCCCGGCCGAGTCGGATGTCGCGGCCGTAGAAGACCTCGGCCATCCCGCCGTACCCCAGCGTGCGGCCCAGCTCGTACCGACCCCCGAGCCGGTGCTCGGCGGTGGTCATCCGAGGTCGCCGGCGCCGCTCGGTTGTGGCGACGCCGGCACCGGGGTTGTGCCGGACAAGCCCACCGCCGACCGGGAGGCGGTAGGTGACGCCGTCGCATCGGACGGGAGTGGCGATGGGGAGGCCGACGCCGAGGGGCTGGCGGTCGGCGTCGGCGAGGCGGTCGGCGTGGCCGACGCCGGCGGGCTGGCACTGGCCGAAGGCGTGGGCGAGGACGTCCGGGTCGCGTAGACGCTGACGGTGAGGGTGGAGCCTTTCACCACGGCACCGCTGGGGTTGACGTCGGCGACCGTCCCGGCCGTACCGGACCCGTTCACGAACGTCCGCTGGACGGCGAAGCCCTGGGCCACCAGCCGGGCGCGCACCTGGTCGTAGGGCTGCCCGAGGTAGTCAGCCGGGTTCACCGAGACCCGGTTCGACCCGAGCTGCAGCGCGACCTGACTACCCTTGGCCACTCGTGAGCCGGCCGGCGGGGCGGTGCCGACCACGGTGCCGGTCGGCTGGCCGGCGCCGTCGACGCTGGTGGTGGTGACGGTCAACCCAAGGGCGGTGAGCTGGCTGCGGGCCGCGGCTTCGGACTGTCCCGCGACGTCCGGCACGGTGACCTGGGCACTACCGCCGCGCAATGCCAGCGTGCCGACGACGGCGCCGAGCGCGAGCAGGCCCAGCAGTAGCAGTACCCACGGCAGCCAGCGCCGTCCGGACCGCCCGCCGTCGCCGCTTGCCGGCACCGGCAAAACGGTCCTGGGTCCGGCAGCCAACGGCGGCGGCCACATCGGGTCGGTCACCATCGTCGGCGCCGCGACCGGCGGGTAGACCTGCGTGGTAGCCGGTTCGTCGGCCCCGCCGGCGGAGATGGCGTCGATGGCGTCCCGCCGGGCAAAGGCGGCTCGGGCCACCTCTGCGGCACTGCCCGGTCGGGCGGCCGGGTCCTTGGCGAGCATCTGGGCCACCAGCCCCCGGACGGGGGGCGGGATGTCCGGCGGCAGCGGTGGTGGCTCCTCGCGCTGGTGGGCGAGCGCGACCGTGACCGGGTTGTCGCCGACGAAAGGCCGCCGACCGGCCAGGCACTCGTAGGCCACCACGCCGAGCGAGTAGACGTCGGTGGCCGCGGTCACCGTCCGACCCGCTCCCTGCTCCGGCGAGAGGTAGTGCGCGGTGCCCATCACGGTGCCGGTCTGGGTGAGTGGCACTTCCATGGCCGCCCGAGCGATGCCGAAGTCGGTGACCTTCACGACCCCGTCGGGCCGCACCAGGATGTTGCCCGGCTTGACGTCCCGGTGGATCACCCCGGCGTCATGGGCGGCCTGCAGTGCCAGCGCGGCCTGCCCCACGATGTCCATCGTTCGGGCCGGGGGCAGTCGCCCATGGCGCGCCAGCAGGGCGGACAACGGTTCGCCGGTAACCAGCTCCATCACCAGGTACGCCGTGGTGGCACCACTGGCGTCGGCGCGCCCGCCCGGCCCGGGCTCGGTCACCTCGCCGTAGTCGAACACGTTCGCGATGCCGGCATGTGACAGGGCCGCGGTGTGCCGGGCCTCGGCCCGGAACCGGTCCAGGAACGACGGCGCGTCGACGTACTCCGGCTTGAGGATCTTGACCGCCACCAGCCGGCCGAGCAGGTCGTCGCGGGCGCGCCAGACCTCCCCCATGCCGCCGACGGCGATCCGGTCGGTCAGCCGGTAGCGGCCACCGAGAGCGATTTCCGGCCCGGTCGTCATCAGCCCCCGCCGGCCAGCACGGCCTGCAGGACCGACTTGGCGATCGGAGCCGCCACGGCCCCACCGGTGGCCTCGTTGCCCAGGGTGCCGCCGTCCTCGACGACCACCGCAACCGCGACCTTGGGGGTCTGCGCCGGGGCGAAGGCGACGAACCAGGCGTGCGGAGCGGCCCCTTCGGCGTGCTGGGCCGTGCCGGTCTTGCCGGCCACCTGGATGCCCGGGATCTGGGCGACCTGCGCGGTGCCGTTGTTGACCACCTGCACCATCATCGCGGTGAGCTGGTCGGCCACCTCGCTGCTGACCGCCTCGCCGAGCTGCTTGGGCTCGGCCTGCGAGAGCACCGAGAGGTCCGGCGCCTGCACTTCCTTGACCAGGTAGGGCTGCATCAGCTTGCCGTGGTTGGCGATCGCCGCGGCGATCATGGCGCCCTGCAACGGCGTCATCCGCACGTCGTACTGCCCGATCGCCGACAGGTAGGTCTGCGGGGTGTTGATCGGGCTAGGGAAGACGCTGCGGGCGGCCAGCATGGGCACCGCCGGCTCGTCGCCGAACCCGAACTTGGCGGCCTGGTCGCGCAGCGCGGCCTCGCCGAGGTCCCCGCCCAGCTTGGCGAAGGCGGTGTTGCAGCTGATCACTAGCGACTGGGTGAGCGTGATCTTGCCGCCCGGGCCGCAGCTCTCGCCGCCGAAGTTTGTCAGGGTGGTGCGGGTCTGCGGCAGCGTCAGCTGGTCCGGGGCGTCGAGCACGGTGTCTGG
>JADGOU010000146.1 GCA_017882835.1 Frankiaceae bacterium
GCGTTGTACCCGTAGGTGACCACGCGTCCCCCCGGGTAGCTCACGTGGTCGAGCAGTCCGTCGAGGCGGTGTGCGAGCGCGAGCGTCACCGAGGTGGCGCCGGTGGGGGTCATCGTCTTGGACGTGACGCGACCGCGTTCGTCGTAGTCGAACACGGTGGTGCCACCTTCGTCATCGGCCCGTACGAGCCGCCCGCCGGCTGTGTGGACGCCGGCGTCGGCCGGGGCAGGGGTAGGCGCATCGTGGTAGACGAAGCTCGCGACCGGCGCGTCGGTGGCGGAGTCGTGCCTCACAGCCGTGGGGCGGCGGGCCAGGTCGTAAGACCGGAACACGTGAGCGCTGCCCGTACGGGTCTCGATCACGTCACCGGACGGATCGAGCACCAGCACTTGGGTCGACTCGGGGCGGGTGATCCGCAGTGGACGACCCAGCAGGTCGAGGTCGAACCGCACGGTGCCGCCCATGGCGTCGATGTGCTCGACGAGGTCACCTTTGATGTCGTGGTGGTCGATTGTCGTGACGGTGCGTCCGGCGGCGACCTGTTCGATGCGCTCCACCCTGCCGGCCGGGCTGATGTAGCGGCGGGTCAGGGCACCGGTGTGGGGGGCCCCGGCGTCGGTCCGGGTCTGCTCGGCGTCCCGTTCCTCGATCATGCCGGGCAGGTACGTGGCGGTGGCGAGCCCGCCGTCGGGTCGCAGGGTCGAGACCACCCGGCCGAGTGCGTCGTAACGCAGCTGCATGTGGGCAGCGTCCGGGGCCGGTGGTGCGTAGGCGGTCTCGCTGGCCCGGTAGGGCAAGTACGAGCGGACGGTGAACCCCCGGGGCCCGTAGTCCTTGGCGTCGGCCACGATCTCGCCCGACTCGTCGACGAGGCGCTGTTGCAGCAGGCGACCGGCGCCGTCGAGGAACTGACGTTGCGAGCGTCTCGCCTCACCCGGCGTAGTCACGGTCGTCTCCGTCACCACCATCGGCAGGACGCCGGTGTCGTACGCGAGCGTCCGGGTCGGTTCGGCCACTGAGTCGCCGGGTTCGATCGTGCTGGTCAGCCTGGCCAGCGGGTCGAATGCCGATTCGAAACGCGCGCCCGACGGGTCGACCACGGCGGTGGGCTGGTAGCTGCGCAGGTCGAACTCGGCGGCGATCCGGTTGCCGACGGCATCGACCACCTCGATCGGGTAACACGCGGTCGGGTCCATCTGAAGCGTGGTGACCCCGCCGTTCGGGCCGGTGATACGCCCATGGACCCCGGCGGCGTCCTCGCTGCGCTCGTAGCCGCCGAGCTCGATCCACCATCCGTCGGTGCCGGTGCGACGGGTGTAGCCAGCGGCGGCGAGGTCGGGCGGGTCGCCGCCGTAGACCTCGGACGCGAGGGTGTCGGGAATGGCCAGCGCCGTGCGGTGGGTGACCAGACCCTGGCCGCCCACCTGACCCTCGGGGAGCCCGTCGTAGCTGGTCCGCAGGTCGGAGAGCAGCGCACCCGATCCGTCGTGCTGCACGACCCGGGAGATCCGCTGGCGGAACCTGCCGGTCGGGTCGAGCGCGTACTCGGTGTCGGTGTGCAGTTCCTGTACCGGGGTGGCCGACGCGCCGTCGAAGGCCTGTTCGACGGCGGAGGTGACGCTGCCATCGGGCGTCCACGCCGTCTGCCCGGTGACGATGCGGCTCACGGGAGTGGTCTGGCCCTCGAACACCGAGCGGGTCGAGCTGACGAGCCGGGGGGTGAGGGTGCCGGCGTGGGCGCCATCGTCGACCCGCCAGTTCTGCTCGAACCGGTCGAACAAGTAGCCGTCCTTGGTGGCCCGCTCCTGCCGGAGCAGCCGGCCCCTGATCGCGCGGGCCCGCTCCCGGGCGTCCAGGGTCGCGGGCTCGCTGCCGTCGGGCAGCAGCCCGGTGTTGAACCAGCGCGTCGTCACGAGGGTGGCGACGTTCTCGTCGCCGGGATCGCGGCTGGTCACCCGGCCGAACCCGCACACCTCACGCAGGACGCCGTCGTAGCGGCCCTCGTGGTAGTCGTACTCGGTGGTACTGACCGCCCCGGAGGACGCATCGGTGATCTCGACGCGCGCTACCACCGGCAGCACGATCGGCAGCCGAGTGCTCCACGGGGCGCCCGCGGCCCGGTCCCGTTCGGCCTCCAGCGTCGTCGTGCTCCACGTGATGGCCGTGGTGCGCCCGGTGCCGTTGTCGATCCTCGACAGCAGCGACGCCGGTTGGGATCCCAGGAGGTCGAGGGTGAACCAGCGTCCCCGCCCTGAGGGCAGCGCGGCTGTCCAGCACAGCGAGGGAGTGCCCCGGCCGATGAGATCGGCGACCCGCAGGGCGGCCATGGCCCCTGTGGGCAGGTGACGCACGACGCGGGGCGGTTCGAAGCCGCTGCCGCTGCGGTTGGGCCACCAGGTGAGCGTTCCGGCGTCCAGATGGACGACGTCGGCGCACCCGTCGCCATCGATGTCGACGACGAGGATCGTGGCCGGGGCGCAGTCGTAGGGCAGCTGAGGAGCGGCGGCCATGGAGACGCGCGCGCCGAAGATGCCGGCGCCGAGGTAGGGCCAGTAGGTGACGCCCGCGCCGTCGACCCGTACCAGATCGGGGGTGCCGTCGCCGGTCATGTCGGCGCAGAACACCCGCGGATCGGCAAGGTTGGTGGGCGGGCCCGCGGGCTCGTCGGCCACCACGTCCGGGACTCCGAGCCAGTCTCCCGAGGCGGAGCGGTGCGCCAGCATCAGCGAGCTGCGGTTGCTCCAGAGCAGGTCGACCCGGCCGTCACCGTCGAAATCGGCGACCCGGACGCCGGCCGCTGCCGGTGCCACGGCGGGGGCCTGGGCGAGGGCGACGGGACGGGCGAATCCGGTGGCGGTGCGCGGCTGGTAGCGGGTGAGCGGCACGTCGGTGCGTACGACGTCGGCGATGCCGTCGCCGTCGATGTCCACCAGCGCGAACCGGGACGCCGCCCCGGCCAGTTCGGGCAGCATCCCGACGTCCTGGGGCCTGCCGAAGCGGCCGGCCCGATTGGGCCACACCCTGGTGCGGCCACCCGCGGAGATCTCGATCACGTCGGCCGCCCCGGTGCCGGTCCAGTCGACCAGCTCGACGCGGGAGCCACCACCGAGGGTGGGCGGGGCGGCGCGGTCGTCCTCCGGGTCGATCCGCCGAACGGTCGGCGCGCCGGCGCCCGTGTAGCCGAAGGTGAGCGCGGGAGAGTCCAGTCCGGTCCCGTCTGCGGCGAACCCGGTGAGTCGCACGGAGGTCAGGAGCGATGCGCCGTTGAGCGGCGCCGGCGTGTATCCCAGCGTCCAACGCCGCACGAGCGATGACGGCTGGGCGGGGATGTGCAGTTCGATGGTGGTGCACCGCTCGCTGGTGACCAGCAGGAAACCCCCGCGTCCCCAGCGCAGCACATCCGGACGCGGCTCGTAGCCGAACCGCACCTCGAACGGACCCCAGCTGACGGTGTCCAGGTAGCGCTGCGCGTCGGCCGACCGCCACCCGAAGGTGGTGCGCAGGCCAAGGTTGTCCTCGACGGCGTCCAACAGCCAGGCCCACGTTCCTCCACCGGCCCCGATGATGCGCGAGCCGTCCGCGCTGCCGAGATGGAACCGGGTGCCAGCCCGGTCGGTGGCGACGAAGCCGTTCCCGGCGGCGGCGATGGTCCAGTCGCCGGTGTCGACCTGCGGGCGCAGCACGCCGGCGGAGTCGCGCACCAGTGGCCCGGAGCCCTCGAGCACGAGGGCGTCGGTGTTGTCGTAGCGGGGACGGCCGACCATGGTGCTGCGGAGCAGCCGCGGGGTGGCGATCGACCAGCCCAGCCCGAACGGCCCGTTCGACGTGCCCGAGTCGTAGCTCAGCGCGAGCTTGGGGCTCGAGTCGTTCGGGCCGTGGGGCAGGTCGATCGGCACGGCGAGGGTACCCGAGCCGGTGGACAGGTCGGGGCTGAAGGTCTCACCGAGCCCTCCGACGCCCCCGCCGGTGGGCAGTGAGGGGGCCTGACTCGCGAACCCGACGTCGAAGCTCATGGTGCTCCTCAGGCGCGCGGCGTGAATGAGTAGCCGATGACCAGGCCGATGTTGTCGATGGGATCCAACGTCAGCGCACCATTGCTCACCCACCCGGGGTTGTCGGCGGCGTCCAGCTCGATGCTGTACTGGCCGATGGCCGACTGGCCCGTCACGGCCGTCGCCAGAGCGGCCGCCTGTACGATGCCGTCGGCGTCCGTGGTGGCGGGCACGGCCGCCGACGAGGGCAGCGTCACCTTGAGCTTGATGCCCGGGGCCTTCGAGCCCGGAGTGGTGGCCACGACCAGGCTCACGTCCGTGAGCACCGGGTTCTTCTCGGTAAGCGCGAAATCACCGGCGGTGAGCGCAAACGTGAGCACACCGGTCGAGTAGAAGCTGAAGAACGAGTCCGCGAAGACCCACCGCAGCGGGAAGGGCCGCTGCCTGCTGTTGATGCCCGGCCTGGACGCCAGCTCGGCGAGCACGGTCGCGCGCAGGTTGGGGTCGAAGCGTGCCCGGTAGGTGAACGTGAGTCGCACGTCGACCAGCGCGTTGAAGTCGAGCTGCTGGTTGACGCCCTTGGGCAACGAGAGCACCCACGAGGACGCCAGCCCCGCCCCTTCGAAGATGCCGAGCTGGCGGCGATCCGGAGTGTCGACGAGGGCGTCCGCTCGCACATCGAAGTCGGAGATGATCTGCGTCTCGCTGTTCTGCACCCGCTGTTTCACCGTGCCGCCAGACCCCGACGGGGTACGGAACTGCGAGATCCCCGCGTTGGTGAGCGCACCACTCACGCCAGTCGCGGGGATGATGCCGTCGACCGCGACCTCGACGTGCTCGATCCGGCCGGCGTAGGTGCCCGGGTACACCGAGTCGAAGTCGTCGAGGTCGGTCTGGAAGGTCATCGTGCCGGTGCGCCGGAGCTGGGTCTCGAACAGGAACGGGTAGCGCTGCGACAGTGAGACCGTCTGCTTCAGCGGCTGCGGCTTGGGTGCCGTTGAGGTGATGACGTCGTACGTGAACGACTGGATGTCTGCCATGAGTGTGTCGGCCGCGAGGAGCCCGTGCACCTCACTCGAGGTGTAGTCGGGACGGATCACGTGCAGGTCGACATCGTTCTCGAAGTTGTAGGCGCTCTGCATCCGCTTGGCCACGCCGAGTGCCCACATGAGGTAGCGGTCGGACAGTGTGCTCATCCGGTCGCCCAGGGCGTTCCAGACATCGGGGGTGAAGCGCTGCTGGTCGAATGCCTGCAACAGCTGCTGGGACGCCTGCACCCGCATGGCGGACGCATTGGCGCTGGCTTGGGCGGCGGTGACGCGGGCGTTGGCGGCGGTGACCTCGGCCCCCGCCTGGTTGGCTGCGGCGTTGAGCTCGGTGGCCTGGCGGCGCAGGGTGTCGATCTGGTAGTCGTTCTGCAGCCTGGCGGCCGTGAGTGACTCGGCCGCGGCCAGCGTCCCCCGGTCGCCCGACAGGGAGTACGAGCCGCTCATCATCTGGTCGGCCAGCTGGTTCAGCTGTCCGCCGTCGCCGTCCTCGCCTCCGCTCAGCTGGGTCTGCAGCGCCTGATGGACGACCCAGGCGGCGGACTTCGACGCGTACTCGTTGGCGTTCGCCGTGGCATCGGTCGCCCGCAGCTGCGCCACCTGCTGCGCGGCCTGGTAGGCGGTCACTTCGGCTGAGGCGGCGGCCACCTGCTGGTTCGCGGCGCTGAGCTCGGCCTGGGACAGCCCGATGTTCTGCGTCAGCTGGGTGCGGGTGAGGCTGCCGGAGTCGGCTCGTTCCCAGAAGTTCATCGCGTCGCGCTCGGCCCCGATGGCCAGCTGGCAGAAGTTCACCGCGACCGACTGGAGGTAGTCGAACGTCCAGATCGGGATGTTCTGCGCCCAGTAGCCCCAGAAGTCGAGGCCACCGGCGATCTTCGCCAGCTGAGCCTGGACTTCGAGAATCACTGACGCGATGGCGGGGCTGACGTCGACGGCGCCGGGGTGGGCAATCGAGGCGATGAGTGTGCGGGCGGCGTCGGCGGCCGGCTTGAGGCCCGGGATCGTGTAGAGCTGCGAGCCCGGGACGGCGTTGCCTGAGCCGAGGACGTTCTCGTAGATGGGCAGTGCGCTCTGCGCGTCGCCGTCGCGGAAGTTGGAGTCGCCCCAGTCCAGGTAGAGCTGGGCCAGGTGCGCCCAGACGTACGGAGCTTCGATCGTCGCGTTGAGGTACGTGTAGCCGGCGGCACGCAGATACCAGGTCTCTGCCTCGCTGAAGTTCCCCATGGCGTGGTAGCACTGCGCGAGCCCGAGCGCGGTCTCGTAGTACCAGGCGTGCGCGAGCGACATCGCGACGTCGGCGGCCGTCGTCGGCTTGATGAGCACGTCGGGCAACGATGTGGCCAGCTGATGAGCGGTGTAGAGCGAGGTGAGCACCTGGTCTATGGGTACGGCCTGACCGGCCGTCCAGGTGAGTTTCTGTACCGTCCCGCCCGACTCGAACACGTACGACCGCTGGTCGACCGTGAGCTGCGGAGGGACGACCACCGGAACGGTCATACCGATGCTCAAGGCGAGGACGGGGCTCATGACAGTCGCACCGCTCAGCGCGGCCGCGGCACTGCTCGGCGTGGTGGCGGCAAAGGTCATTGGTGCGGCGGGGAGATGCATGGATGTCCCGCCGCCGGGAGTGGGGTGGAACCCGCCGAGCGGAGGAAGGTGGGGAGCCGGAACCTGCGGATTGGCGGGCGTCCCCGGTGGGGTAGGGGCTGGTGAAGCGGGAGCAGGCTGGGCGCCGGTGATCCTCCCGATGAGGTCAGGGGCTTCGCTGGCGGCCCGATCGGCGAAGAACTTCGCCGAGGCCGCATTGCCCATCTCCTGCAGCGTCTGCGACACCCGAAGGTCGGCCACCGCCGCGGTGCCCTTGGCGTCGGTCGCCCCGCTCAGCAACCCCACCACCGGGGCGTCGACCGAGGTCAACTCGCGGGGGCGCACCCCAGCCGTCGCCTGTTCGACCGGGAGGACGTTGAGCCACTCGGCCGAGTACGACACCAGCGTGTGCAACAGGTCTGTCCCCCAGGCAAGCTTCTCGTCCAGCGTGGTGAGCGGGAACAACTGCTTCCAGAGCAGGCTGCGGGCCTGTTGGTAGGCGTCGATGGCGTCCTGGTAGCGGCGCTGGTTGAACGCGCTGGCGGCGTCCGTGAGCAGCGCATCGATCTTGGTGAGGACGGCGCTGTCGGTC
>JADGOU010000147.1 GCA_017882835.1 Frankiaceae bacterium
GCCAGGAAGACGCCGCGCAGGTCGCGATGGCCAAAGGTCTGCCGACCGCGCACGCCGGCCAGCAGGTCGGCCAGCAGCGGGACCCCGCGCCGGTCGTCCATCTGCCGGAACGACATCACGCCCACGGCGACGGCAACGGCACCAGCGACCAGCAGGGCGACCGCCACCCCCTCCAGGTGCAGGTGCAAGCCACCAACTCGAAGTGTGTGGTTCCCGATCACACCGACCAGGAACGGGACCACTGCCAACGTCGCCAGCAGGTCGATCCGAACCAGCGACTGGAGCAGCGCGAAGGTCCGGCCCCGCACGTCGTCGGCCACCTCGAGTCCTAGCAGCGTGTACCCGGTCACCCAACCCACGCCGGCAAAGGCACCCACGCAGATCGTCAGCAGCGTGACGATGACGATCTCCGGAATCACCGCCATCAACATCAGGCAGGTCCCGGCCGCCACGATGGCCAGCCCGAACAGGCGCTTGCGGCTGAAGTCTCCGAGCAGCTTCGGGCCGCCGAACATGCCGCCGGCCAGGCCGATGAACACGGCCCCGAACAACACGCCGTACGCCGCGTTGCCGCCGCCCAGGCTGGTGGTGAACTGCTTGCCGGTGGCGATGATCGCCCCGCCGGAGGCGAACGCACCCAGGATGCCGATGATCAGGCCGCGGACCAGCGGCGTGCGGCGCACAAAGGTCCAGCCTTCGACGATCGAGCGGCCCAGACCAGTGAGTCCGACGGCGTCACCAGCCCTCGTGGTGCCGCGGCTGCGGCCGATTTCCCGCAGCCGGTAGATGGTCACGGCCGAGAACAGGAACGTGCCGGCATCGAAGTACAGCGCCAGGTCGACCGGGTTGGTTCGAAACCACGGCAGCCCAGAGGCCAACAAGCCATTGAGCAGGGCCAGCACCGAGAAGACCCCCGCCGCGGGCGCCGCCGAGCCGTAGGTCGTAAGCAGGCTGAGCTGGTTGGCCGCTTCCAGCCGCTCGGGCGGCACCAGGTTGGGCACGGATGCCTCTTTGGCCGGGATCCAGAACAGCGACACCGCCTCGATCAGGAAGGAGGCGATCAGCAGCCAGGCCAGCGTGCGGACGACCGGGATGGAGGCGAACAGGCCGAACCGCAGGATGTCGCAGACCACCATCGTCCGCCGCCGGTCGAACCGGTCGGCCATGGCGCCGGCCAGCGGCCCCAGCAGGATCGCCGGCAGTAGGCGAAAGACCAGCACACCGCCGATGGCGAAGGACTGCCCGGAGTAGCTGTTGACCAGGGAGGAGGCCAGCGCGGTAGTCGCCAGCAACCCGAGCCAGTCACCCAGGCTGGACAGCGACAGCGCGACCCACAGCTGGCGAAATGCCGGAATCCGCAGTACGGCGCGTAGGTCACCGGCATCGCCCAACATCGGCTCGGCGGGCTCGACAGCGATCGCGTCGCTGGCCGTGGACTCGGCGGCGCCCCGGCCAGCCACGCCGGCCGCGGGCTTCTCGCGCCAGCCGCCGGCGGTGGACGATGGGGGGTGATCGGCGGCGATAGTGGGCTCCGGCAGGGACGGGCGTTCGCGGTGGCAGATAGAGGTGGCAGATAGCGGTGGCATTTCGACGTGGCCACCGGGCGACGGTTTGCGCCGGGGTGGCTACCCCAGACAGGCTACCTGCGGCTACTCCGTCGGGGTTCGTTTGCCACGCCCGGCTGCCTGGGCCGTCGCCGGCTGGCTCGCCGGGGTGGACTTGCGCTTCGGCGCCGCCTTGCTGGTGGCCTTAGTCGTGGCCTTACTGGCGGCCTTGCTGGTGGCCTTACTGGCGGCTCTAGTCGTGGACGTCGACGTTGTCTTCGCGGACCGGCGCGGCGGCTTCTTCGGTGCCGGCCCCCGGGCGCGGCGGTCGGCCAGCAGCTCGGCCGCCCGCTCGTCGGTCAGCGTCTCAACGTCGTCGCCGCGGCGCAGGCTGGCGTTGGTCTCACCATCGGTGACGTACGGACCAAACCGGCCCTCCCGCAGCACCATCGGCCGGCCGCTGGCCGGGTCTACACCCAACTCCCGCAGCGGCGCGGCGGCCGCCACCCGCTGCCCCCGGCGCTGCTTGGGCTGAGCCAACAGAGCGACGGCCTCATCCAAGGTCACGGTCAGCAGCTGCTCCTCGGTCGTCAGTGACCGCGAGTCGGTGCCCTTCTTGACGTACGGGCCGTAGCGGCCGTTCTGCGCAGTCACCTCGACGCCGTCCGCAGGGTCGACACCCAGCGTCCGGGGTAGGCGCAACAGCGCCACCGCGTCGTCGAGCATGACGGTGTCCAGCGACATCGACGCGAACAGCGAGGACGTCCGGGGGGCGTCGTCGACGCCGTCCGGTACCACGGTGGTGACGTAGGGCCCGTACCGGCCGGATCGGGCGACCACGTCGTAGCCGGAGGTCGGGTGCCGGCCGAGCACGCGGTCTCCGCTCGGCGCCGTCAGCAGCTCCAGCGCCTTGGCCACCGTGAGCTCGTCCGGGGGGAGGTCCTCCGGGACGCTCGCCTTGTCGCCATCCTCGCCGTCGCCGCGCTGCACGTACGGCCCAAACCGGCCGACCCGGACGACGATGGGCTGGCCGCCCGGGTCGGTCCCGATGCTGATCGAGTTAACGCCACGAGCGTCGATCTCACCGAGCCGCTCGGTGACCACCCGCTTCAGCCCGCCCTGGGCACCGATGCCATCTGCGTGTCCCCCGGTGCCGCCGAAGTAGAACCGGGCCAGCCACGGCACCGCGTCCTGCTCGCCGCCGGCGATGTCGTCGAGGTCGTTCTCCATGGACGCGGTGAAGCCGTAGTCGACCAGCCGGGCGAAGTGCTGCTCCAGCAGTCCGATCACCGCGAAGGCGACCCAGGACGGGACGAGGGCGCTGCCCTTCTTCCACACGTACCCGCGGTCCTGGACGGTCGCGATGATCGAGGCGTACGTCGACGGGCGGCCCACCCCCTTCTCCTCGAGCGCCTTGACCAGGCTGGCCTCGGTGTACCGGGGGGGTGGCGTCGTGGTGTGGTCCTGCGGCTCGAGCTCCCGCACGTCGAGCACGGTGCCGGACGCCAGCCGAGGCAGCCGGCGGTCCCGGGCGTCGAGGTCGCCGTCGGGGTCGTCGCTGCCCTCGACGTAGGCTCGCAGGAAGCCCGGAAAGGTAATCGTCGTCCCGCTGGTGGCGAACTCGGCGTCCTCGCCGGCCGCGGTGACGCCGCCGAGTCTCAGCGTGACCGACTGTCCGCGGGCGTCGGCCATCTGGCTGGCGACGGTGCGCTGCCAGATCAGCTCATAAAGTCGGAACTCCTCGGCGGAGACCTCCGCGCGCAGCTCCCCGGGGGTGCGGAAGCTGTCTCCGGAGGGCCGGATCGCCTCATGGGCCTCCTGCGCGTTCTTCACCTTCTTGGCATAGACCCGGGGGGTGTCCGGGACGTACTCCGGGCCGTAGAGCGCGCGGGCCTGGGCGCGGGCGGCTTGCAGCGCGCTCTCCGACAGGGCTGTCGAGTCGGTGCGCATGTAGGTGATGTGACCGTTGTCGTACAGCCGCTGGGCGATCTGCATGGTGCGCTGGCTGGTAAGGCGCAGCTTGCGGCCGGCCTCTTGCTGCAGGGTGGAGGTCATGAACGGTGCCGCCGGGCTGCGACGGTAGGGCTTGTCCTCCATACCGCGGACGGCGAACTCGGCCGTGAGCAGCCGTTCGGCCAGGCCGCGCGCGGACGCCTCGTCCAGGTGGACGAAGTCCGGGGCCCCGCCATCCGCGCCTCGGCGCAACGCGCCGGTGTCGGCGTCGAAGTCCTTGCCCGTCGCGAGCCGGCGGCCGTCCAGCGCCCACAGTGTCGCGCTGAATGTGCTGGGCGCGGCCGGGTCGGTCGCGGCTGCGCTGGTGGCGGCGACGGCGGGGTCAGCATCGCGGCGAGCGAACAGCCCGGTGATGTCCCACCAGCCGGCGCTGCGAAAGCGCATCCGGGCCCGCTCCCGCTCGACCACCATCCGGGTGGCGACGCTCTGCACCCGGCCGGCCGAGAGCTTGGGCAGCACCTTCTTCCACAGCACCGGGCTGACCTCGTAGCCGTAGAGCCGGTCCAGGATCCGCCGGGTCTCCTGGGCGTCGACGAGGCGACGGTCGAGTTCCCGCGGGTTCTCGACCGCGGCCCGGATGGCCTGCGGAGTGATCTCGTGGAACACCATTCGGTGCACCGGCACCTTGGGCTTGAGCGTCTCCAGCAGGTGCCAGGCGATGGCCTCGCCCTCCCGGTCCTCGTCGGTGGCGAGGAAGAGCTCGTCAGAGTCCTTGAGCAGTGCCTTGAGCTTGGCGACCTGGCTCCTCTTGTCCGGACTCACGACGTACAGCGGGGTAAAGCCGTTGTCGACGTCCACCCCGAGCCGCGCCCACGGCTGACCCTTGTGGCTGGCCGGCACGTCCGCGGCGTTGCGCGGCAGGTCACGGATGTGACCGATGCTGGACTCCACGACGTACCCACGACCGAGGTAGCCGGCGATCGTCTTTGCCTTGGCCGGTGACTCGACGATCACCAGGCGTCGGCGCCGCGCGTCTGAACCGCCGCCGGCGGCGGAGGTCGAGGTGGTCGCGGACACGCTGCTCCAAAGTCATGCGGTTGATGGTCTGGTCGGTGGGCGGGCTGATCGACTCCACGTCGATCGGCTCGGCACCATGGGAACCGGTGAGCTCGACCCAGCCGCAGTGTGGCCATGGTCGCCACGCTCTTGTCAAACGCTGGACGCGACGGCTCCGTGCCCGGGTGGCGAACAACACCGGCCCCGGTCTCGTCGTCGCCGACGAGACGGGACCGGTGGGGTTGGCCTGGCTGGTTCAGACTCGGACGGCCCCCCGCTCGGCCGACTCGGTCGCCGCGCCCGACTCCATGGCGCTCTCCCGGCGCTTGGACACCACCAGGGCGGTGACGATCACCGCGACGGCCACCAGCATGATCGCCAGCCGGAGCGCCCGGTTGGCGTCGGCGCCCACGGCGTACTTGACCACGCTGGGAGCGATCAGCAGGGACACCAGGTTCATCACCTTGAGCAGCGGGTTGAGCGCCGGGCCGGCGGTGTCCTTGAACGGGTCGCCGACGGTGTCGCCGGTGACGGTGGCGGCGTGCGCCGCCGAGCCCTTGCCGCCGTACTTGCCCTGTTCGACCAGCTTCTTGGCGTTGTCCCAGGCGCCACCGGAGTTCGCCAGGAAGACCGCCATCAGCGCACCGCAGGCGATGGCACCCGCCAGGAAGGCACCCAGCGGGGCGTAGCCCAGACCGAAGCCGACGGCGATCGGGGACAGCACTGCCAGCAGGCCGGGTGTGGCCAGCTCCCGCAGCGAGTCCTTCGTGCAGATGTCGACCACCCGGCTGTAGTCGGGGCGCTCGGTGAAGTCCATGATCCCCGGGTGGGTGCGGAACTGCTCGCGGACCTCGAACACGACCCGGCCAGCCGCCCGACCGACCGCGTTGATGGCCAGCCCGGAGAAGAGGAAGACCACCGCCGCGCCGATCACGACGCCCACCAGGACGTTGGGCTTGTCCACGGACAGGGTGAACGACCCCGCACTGCGGCCGGCGGCGACCAGGGCGTCCTCCACGGCGGTGCGGAACGAGCCGAACAGCGCCGTGGCGGCGAGCACCGCGGTAGCGATGGCGATGCCCTTGGTGATGGCCTTGGTCGTGTTGCCCACGGCGTCAAGGTCGGTCAGCACCTGGGCACCCGGACCGGTGACGTCGCCGGACATCTCGGCGATGCCCTGGGCGTTGTCACTGACCGGGCCGTAGGTGTCCATGGAGACGATGACGCCGACGGTGGTGAGCAGGCCGGTGCCGGCCAGGGCGACGGCGAACAGCGCCACCACCACCGAGCCGGAGCCGAGCAGGAAGGCGCCGTAGACGGCGGCCGCGATCAGCAGCGCCGAGTAGACGGCCGACTCCAGACCGACGGAGATGCCGGCCAGGATGACCGTGGCAGCTCCGGTCAGCGACGTCCGGCCGATGTCCTGCACCGGCTTGCGGGACGTCTCGGTGAAGTAGCCGGTGAGCAGCTGGATGGCGCTGGCCAAGACCAGGCCGATGATGACCGCGCCGATGGCGATGATCCGCGGGTTGCCGCTGGCGTCGGCGGCGGCCGTGCCGGCGAAACCGGCGAAGGAGTCGGGCAGGTAGAGGAACGAAGCGATGGCCACCAGGACTGCCGACACGATTGCGGACAGGAAGAAGCCGCGGTTGATCGCGCTCATACCGGTGCGGTCGCCCTCGCGCGGCGCCACCGCGAAGATCCCGATGATCGCGGTGATGACGCCGATGGCGGGCACAATCAGCGGGAATACCAGCCCGTGGAAACCGAACGCCGCCTTGCCCAGGATCAGCGCGGCGACCAGCGTCACGGCGTACGACTCGAACAGGTCGGCCGCCATGCCGGCACAGTCACCCACGTTGTCGCCCACGTTGTCGGCGATCGTGGCTGCGTTGCGCGGGTCGTCCTCAGGGATGCCCTGCTCCACCTTGCCGACGAGGTCCGCCCCGACGTCGGCCGCCTTGGTGAAGATGCCGCCGCCGACCCGCATGAACATGGCCAGCAGGGCGGCACCGAAGCCGAAGCCTTCGAGTACGCTCGGCGCCCGGTCGTTGAAGATGATCAGTACGGCGGCGGCTCCGAGCAGTCCCAGGCCGACGGTGAACATGCCGGCGACCCCGCCGGTGCGGAAGGCGAGCCGCATCGCGGTGCGGGAGCTCCCGTCGCGGGCCGCCGCCGCCACCCGGACGTTGCCGCGCACAGCCAGCCACATCCCGACGAAGCCGGTGAGGGCGGAGAAGCCGGCGCCGACGACAAAGGCGAGCGATCGGCCCCAGCGAACCCCGCTGGTCTCCGCCGGCAACAGCAGTAAGATGAAGAAGACGAGCACGACGAAACCGGCCAGGGTGCGGAACTGCCGGCTGAGGTAGGCGGCGGCGCCCTCCTGCACGGCCAGCGCGATCTCACGCATCTTCGCCGTGCCCTCCGGCGCGGCCAGCACCTCGCGGACGAGGTATCCCGCCACCACCAGGGCGAGCAAGGCGATCGCAGCGACGACCCAGATGTAGCCCAGGTCGGCACCAGCCACGCGCGTGTCGAGGCCGGCGGGCTGGGCGGCGATGAGCGCGGACATGCGTCCTCCTCGAGGAGCGCGGCGCGGCCGCCTCGAGCGGACAGGCGGCTGTCCGCGGCGACATGCGCGCCAGACGTGCGCCAG
>JADGOU010000148.1 GCA_017882835.1 Frankiaceae bacterium
CACGCCGGGACTGCGTGGGGAGGCCCGGCGGTGGCCGGGCCGGTGAACCGTGAACCTCAGCACGCTTCCCTCCGGGTCGCGTAGTTGGAATCCCCGTCCTTTCAGGGCGGGAGGATGTCAACGAGGCATCCGACAGTTTTCGGCGCGCAGCCGCCGACAGCCGGGCCGCAGGTTACTGATCACAACCCGGGGGGCATATCGGTGCGGTGCCTCACCTCCCCAAGACATCCCTCGTTGCCAAGGCCCGGCAGACCGCACAGCACTACTCCTCCGGGGAGGACCGGCCGCTCGGCGCCTACCTCGCCGGGATCGCCATCTACAGCGGACTCACCACCGGCCTCGGTCTGGTGGCCAGGTCCCAGCGCCGGCCACTGCCGACTCCTGCGCCCTTCGAGGTCTTCCTGCTGGCGGCGGCGACGCACAAGCTCACTCGCCTGGTTTCCAAGGAGTCGATTACCAGCGCCATCCGGGCGCCGTTCACGGAGTACAAGGGGGTGGCGGGTCCGGCGGAGTTGACGGAGGAGGTGCGTGGCGAGGGCGTGCGGCACGCGGTCGGTGAACTCGTCACCTGCCCGTTCTGCCTGGCGCAGTGGACCGCGACCGGCTTCACCTACGGACTGATCTTCGCCCCGCAGGCGACCAGGCTGGTCGCCCTGACCCTGACCGCGGTGGCCGGGTCGGACTGGCTTCAGCTCGGCTACACCTGGGCGCAGCACAAAGCCAAAGCCAAGGGCTGACCGCACGACCTTTCCGCGCCCGAACGGGCCCGCCCGCCACCAGGTGGGCGGGCTCTCGGCGTACTGCCCTAGATCGACCCACTGAACGTGTCACATGACCCCGGGCTGCCACTGCGGAAGCCGGTCGTTACCCACTTCTGCCGCTGAGCCGACGACCCCACGGTGCCCAACCCGGCACCGACCAGAGCCGCGCCGCGCCCGAATCCCCGCCACCTCGGGCGTACTCGATCTGCCCGGTAGTCGGTCGCGACATCCGTGATCGCTAGGCTGCCGGCACTGGACAAATACCGATGCACCCGCAAGGAGCCAACAGTGCCGGTCAGCGAGACGGTCGAGATCAGCGGGCACCTCATGGACACCGGCGTGCTCGCGCTGGTGCTCGACGACGTGTTGGAGTACGGCGGGGACTACGTCATCGACCGGTTCGACGTCGGCCGCACCGCCGAGGACGAGTCGCACGTCGTGGTGACGGTCCGCCACGACGACGACGAGTCGCTGCAGCGACTGCTGATGCGGCTACAGGCACACGGCATGAACGCGGTCGATCCCGGCGAGGCGGTGATTCGACGGGCAGAGCGGGACGGCGTCTTCCCGGACAACTTCTACGCGACCACCAACCTGGAGACGGTGGTGCGACTGGGCGGTCACTGGGTGCCGGTGGACAGCCCGGAGATGAACTGCGGGCTGAAGGTGGTCGACAGCCGGGTGCAGACCGTGCCGGTGAGCGACGTCCGGGCCGGTGACCAGGTCGTCTGCGGCGCCGCTGGAGTCAAGGTCGTGCTGCCGGTGCACGAGCGTTCCACCCGGGCGGACAGCGCGTTCGCCGTCGCGGACTCCGCCGGACATAGCGATCAAGCGCCGGCCTCGCTGGTCCGCCAGATAGCCGCCCGGATGCGCGAGGTTAAGGACGACGGGGGTCGCATCCTGTGGGTGGCCGGTCCGGCGGTGGTCCACACCGGCGGCTGCCCGGCCCTGGTCACCCTGGTGGAGGCCGGGTACGTCGACGTGCTCTTCGCCGGCAACGCGCTGGCCACTCGCGACATCGAGGCGGCCATGCTGGGCAGGTTGCCCGCAGTCGACCTCTCCCGGGCAGCGGAGGTGGACCATGGTCACGAACACCACATCCGGGCGATCAACGCGATCCGCAAGGCCGGCTCGATCGTCGGCGCCGTCGAGCAGGGTCTGCTCACCAGTGGGATCATGCATGCGCTGGTCCGCAAGGGCGCTCGCTTCGTCCTCGTCGGTTCGGTGCGCGACGACGGCCCCCTGCCGGACGTCCACACCGACGTCGTCGAGGGCCAGCGCGCCATGCGGATGGAGCTGCGCGGTGTCGGGCTGACCGTCATGGTCGCCACGAGACTGCACTCCATCGCCACCGGCAACATCCTGCCGGCCTCGGTGCCCCTGGTCTGCGTCGACATCAACCCGGCGACGGTGACCCGGCTCGCCGAGCGCGTCTCCGGCCATGGGGTGGGGATCGTCACCGACACCGGGCTCTTCCTCGAGCAGCTGGTGCGCGAGCTCATCCCGTCGTACGGCGCGGCCGCCGTCGGCTGAGCAGCCGGCCCAAGCGGGGGCCGCGGGCCGGACTCAGCGGGAGCGCAGCACCGCCAGAATGGGCCGGTGGTCGCTGGCACCTTCGACGCCCGCCACGTCCGGGACCGCGCAGGACAGAACCTCCAGGCGGGGGTCGACGAAGATCCCGTCGATGCGGCGGCTGGGCGCACCGGCCGGGAAGGTCGGGCCGCCGCCGGCCGGCGCCACGGCGTAGCCGTCCTGGCACCGGTCGGCCAGGACGCGCCAGGCGGGCTCGGTCGGTTCCTCGTTGACGTCGCCGGCGAGGATGACCGGGGCGTCGAAGCGCGCCAGCTCCGCCAGCACCTCGTCGACGTGACGTCGCCGCTCGGCCGCGTCCAGACCGAGGTGCATCGCGGCGACCGTGACTCGCAGGCCGGGCACCGCGACGACCGCAACCGCCAGCCCGCGCTGATGTTGGCCCGGCGTCTTGCTCAGCAGCAGGTCCCGGCTGGTCTCGACCCGGACCCGCAAGGCCGCCAGCAGCAGCATGGCTCCGGCCGGACGACCGCCGGTGACCACGACCAGGCCGCTTTCCCGGGCGAGCGCCGCGCACTTCGCCCGCCACCTGAACAACCGCGGCGCCTCCTGAACGCAGACCACGTCCGGCCGGCAGAACTTGATCACCTCAGCGACGGCTCGCGCGTCATCGCGCAGTGACCGCACGTTGTAGGCGAGCACCCGCAACGTGCCTGCGGGCTCAGTCACAAGACGGGCTCGGTCACCATCGGGCTCAGTCACAATCGGGCTCAGTCACAACACGGAACGAGCCAGGTCCGCCGCCCCCACCAGCCCGGCCTCCTGGCCCAGCTCGGCCAGGCAGATATCCGCGATCGGTCGGTGCCCGCGGCCGGTCAGGGACTCGGCGTACGCCGCCCGGGTCGGCACCAGCAGCAGGTCGCCGGCCGTGGAGACCCCGCCGCCGACGATGAAGCGACCGGGGTCCAGGACCGCCGCGAGATCCGCCATACCCACTCCCAGCCACCGGCCGACCTCGGCGAAGCACTCCAGCGCCGCCGGGTCCCCCTCGCGGGCGGCAGCGGTCACCTCCGGGCCCTCGATGTCTTCCGCCCGGCCGTCCGCGAGCTGCAACAGTCGTCCGGCCCGGGCCGGCCAAACCGACGCCAACTCGCGGGCCTCGTGCACCAGCGCGCGGCCGCTGCCGTACTGCTCCCAGCACCCGCGATTGCCACAGCCGCAGCGGCGACCGTGCGGCTTCATCTGAATGTGGCCGATCTCGGCGGCGATCCCCCACCGGCCGCGGTGCAGCCGCCCGTCGAGCACGATGCCGCCGCCGATGCCGGTACCGACCGTGAGCCCCAACAGGTTTTCCTCGCCGCGGCCGGCACCGAAGCGGTACTCCCCCCACGCCATCGCGTTGGCGTCGTTCTCCACGACGGTTGGCAGGCCGACCCGCACTTCGACCTTGGCCTTCAGCGGCTCGTCCCGCCAGGCCAGGTTCGGAGCGAAGCGCACGGTCCCGCCACCGGGCTCGATGAAGCCGGCGGCGCCGATCCCCACCGCCGCCACCGAATGGGCGGCCCGCAGCGTGTCCACGACCTCGGCGATGGCGTCGGCCGTCCGGTCAACCGAGGTGCTCGGGGTGCCCCGCTTGAGCTGGGCCAGGATGCGACCGTCCTCGTCGACGACCCCGGCCGCGACCTTGGTGCCGCCGACGTCCACGCCGATGGTGAGTGCCACGCTGCTCCTTACTCGATGTGCTCCGGCTCGATGACCGGCTGGGGTGGTTGCCCAGGGTGCTGGTCGTACGCCGCGACGGTCTCGCTACGTGCTCGCTACGTGACGGTGATGTGTTCTACCGGGGCCGCCGGCCGACTGGCCCACTCCCGTTCCTGCCGTTCGATCATGCTGCGGGCTGCGGTGAGCAACGCCGTACCGGCCTCCAGCAGGCCCTCGACGGTCTCCGGCTTGACCCCGCGTGCCAGCGCCAGCAGCTGGCACACCGGACAGCGCCGGCACTCCGCGCTGGCGTCCGCGCCGGCCCCGAACAAGTGCCCGAGCGGTCCGGCGACCGACTCGTCCCCGGCCCGGGCGGCGCGCACCCAGGTCTGCACCGCCTCGACTAGCTTGGCCGCTTCCTCGGCGATGCTGCCCACTCCGGCGGCGTCAGTCATCGCATCCACAGCTCCGGGTTGGGGGCGAAGGCCACGTGCAGCCGGCCGGCCCGCAGCCGCGCCCCGGTCACGTCGCAACGCCGCAGCGCGCTGGGCAGCGTCAGCACCCGTCGGTGCGCACCCACGGTAAGCACCAGCTCGTCACCGGTACAGGACAGGTCGACCGCTGCCCGGTCGGCGAGCGGCAGCGCGATGGCGAGCTCGAAGCCGGACTCGGTGCGGGTCACCTCCACCAGGTCCGTCGCGGCGGCGAGCCCAAGCGGGTCGGTCTCGCCGTACGCCTCGGCCGCGAACGCACCCAGCGCGGCGACGCCGACCGGCTCGGCAGCCCGGTACGGCGCGATGTGCACCGGCAGCGGAGCGAAGTCCGCCCGCACCTGTGCCAGCTGCGCGCTCTGGGCGGCGACCCACCCGGCGCGCCACGGATCGGACCCGCCGGCTGGAAACACCCGGTTCGCCAGCACGCCGTCCACCCGGTAGCCGTAGAGGCTCAGGCTGGTCAGCGTCCGACGGGCCTCGGCGACGACGACCGCCTCCGGTGTCAACACCAGCCGGACCGAGGCAGTGGCGGGGTCGGTGAGCACCGTGCGCACCTCGGTCAGCATCCGATGTAGCCGCTCGACGGCCTCGAACAGCCGCTCCGGCGGCGCCGGCAGACCGGCCACTCGGCTCAGCACCGGCCGCACCGAGCGCACCACCCGCCGCTGCATCGGAAACAGCCGCTCGACGTACCAGCCCAGGGCCTCCGGCAGCGCCAGCAAGCGCAGCGTCTCCGCAGTCGGCGCGCAGTCGACGATCACCACGTCCCAGCGGCCGGAGGCGACCTGGTTGCGGACCTCCAGCAGCGCGAGGACCTCCTCGGCGCCGGGGAGCACGGTCAACTCTTCGGCCTGCATGGTGTCCACGCCGGCGCGTGCCAGGACCGTGAGCAGGTAGGACTGCACCTCGCGCCAGGTCTGCTCGAAGCGCAGCTGCGCGTCAACCTGCATGCCGTAGAGGCCGGTGTCGACCTCGGTGGGCTCGCTGCCCAGCGGTACGGCGAAAGCGTCGGCCAGCGAGTGTGCCGGATCGGTGGAGACCACCAGGGTCTTGCGCCCGACCCCGGCCGCGAACGTGGCCGTCGCCGCGGACGCGGTCGTCTTCCCGACCCCGCCCTTGCCGGTGAACAGCAGCACACGCACGGGGCGACCTCGGCTTCTCGGGCGGGCTTCTCGGGCGGGCTTCTCGGGCGGGAATGCCTGGCTATCCAGTCGTTACGGTCAGGATATCGGCCCGCGCGGGTCAGCAGCCGGCGCGGCGCCCTCCGCCCGCCGTTTGAGCCCTTTGAGCGCGGTGTCCATGATGACCTTCTCGGCCTTGCGCTTGAACAGGCCGAGCATCGGGATCACCAGCTCGATGCTGAGCTCGTAGGTGACCAGGGTGATCCCGTCCCCCTGCTCTTGCAGTCGGTAGACGCCGTCTTGGTACTTCAGCGCCCTGCCTTCGACCAGCGCCCAGTGCACCCAGTCGTTGCCGCCCCAGTCGTATTCCAGGACGTAGTCGTCGCGCATCACGCCAGCGTCGAGCACGAAGTGCACTCGCTCGGCCCGGCCGGTCGGCCCGGTGCGCAGTACGTCGGCCTGCTTGATATAGCCAGCCCACTGCGGGTAGGCGGGGAAGTCGGCGATGATCGACATGATGCTGGGCGCGTCCGCGGCGATCGCGATCGACTCGCAGGCCTCGTGCACCATGGGCGGAGGCTACCCGGCCCAGTCCAGGACGTAGGGCGTCCGGCGAGTGCGGAAATGTCCGACGTTGACGCACTCGGTCCGGCCGATCCGGGTCCGGGTCACCAACGGCTGGTGGACGTGCCCAAACAGCACCAGCCTGGGCGCGGTGTCCCAGATGGCCTCCAGCACCGCGCCGCTTCCCCTCCAACCGGCGCGCCTCGGTGTCGTAGAGCAGCTCCGGTACGGCCGGCGGGATGTGGCAGCAGAGCACGTCAACCGCGCCGACCGCGGCCGCTTTGGCGGCGTAGTCGTCCTCGCTGAGCTCGTACGGCGTCCGCATCGGGCTGTGCAGTCCGCCACCAACAAAGCCCACCCGCAGGCCGCCGATCTCGGCCACCTCGCCGTCGAGCACATGCACGCCCGGGCGGGCGAACTCCGGCCATAGCGCCGGCACATCGACGTTGCCGTAGGTAATGAACGTCGGCGTGGGCAGTACGGCGAACATCTCGGCGTACTGGCGGCGAATGGCGTCTTCGAGGACAACCCGCGGGTCGGCGTCGAAGTGCGCCCACAGCCCGAGTGACCAGGTCCGGGCCTCGTCGAACCGGCGGGCCGTGCGTAGCTCGATCAGTCGAGTGACCGCTTCGGCGCCGAAGAGGTCGGCCATAATGCCGGCACTGTGGTCGTGGTAGTCGACGTACAGGACGAGGTCGAGTTAGAGGTCGCCACCGGAAGTCCGTGGGGGGGCACTGGCTGCCGCCCGGGAGTGCGTCATGGGCCCTTCGTCGCGGGCCTGCTCGTCGCGCGTTCTTCGTCGCGGGCCTGCCGTCGCGGGCCTGCCGTCGCGATCGTGGTGCGCTCAGTGCTCGGTCGGACGGCGTGTCGCGGACACCAGCCGCACCACGATCACCGAGGGCGGCACCGGCGGGGGCACCGCGGGCGGCTAATTCCACAAGTGGGCTATCCATTTCATTGCCACTCCCGCACACGGCGACCCACCCCCGGAAGCCAACGGTGCTGGTCAGGGACTTGAGCACTCGCGAGGTGGCAGTC